>CAYWTG010000131.1:0-4763 GCA_964461155.1 uncultured Ruminococcus sp. | reverse complement strand
CGGACGGTAGTCCCAGTTCATGCCGAACTTCTTCTTGTAGTCGCCGTTTGCGTGGAAACCGTTCGGCAGGCAGAAGTAGTTCCAGAAACGCTCGAGCTCGGCGTATGCCTTTTCGGCGTTGCGCTGAACGACGTATAGCTCCGCGAGCAGGCAGAACGAGTATCCGACATAGTAGAATATGCCGAGCTCCTCCGTTGCCGCGATCGAGCCGTCGATGATGAAGCGTTCGCGCTCACTCTCGTAGCGGATCTGTCTGAGCGGGTGAATGGGCATGAGGTGCGAGAAGTGTCTGTGCGACTCGCAGAGTCTCTCGTTGCGGGAGATCATGAGATAACCGTCAGTGTCAACGGGGAAGTCGTCCATCTTCGAGAGGAGCGTCGACCAGCGTGCCTCATCTTCCGCAAGTCCGAGATGCTTTGCGAGGCGGATGAGCTCCTCGAAAGCGTAGCGCATGAGCGAGAGGTCGTAGGTGCTGTTCGGCGTGATGAACGCCTCGTGTGTGTTGTCGTGAAGCTCGGGAGAGGACGAGATCGGCAGAACGAGACGACCCTCGTCGTTCTCACGGAGGATGCACTCGAGGAATATGCCGTATTTCTTGATGAACGGATACGCGCAGTCCTTCAAATAGTCCTCATCACCGGTGTAGTGGTAGTGATCGGCAATTGCCTTACACAGCCACGCGGTGTTTGTGGGGGAAAGCGAGTACATCGGCCAGCCGCCGAGAGAGTTGCCCTCGATGTCCATGACGGACGGCAGGCAAAGTCCGTCTTCGGCGCCGTAATACTCACGCGCGAACTTTTCTGCCCCGCCCTCGAGAGAGAGCAAATAGTCGATGAAGCACTCGCCCTCGGGTATGTGATTCGATTTCAGGTAGCTGTAGTAGCTCAGCTGAGTGTTGAGGTCGTGGTGATAGTCGCCTTTCCACGGCGGGAGCTTGCCGTCGTCGGCAGTCCACACGCCCTGAAGCGGCATCGGATAGTGACCCTTGCGCGAGCAGGAAGCGAGGAGGTAGTTTGCAAAATACCAGCTTTGCTCGAAGAGACGGTCGCCGATCTTCAGGTAGCTCTCGCTCCAGTAATTCTTCCACCAGTCGGTGTGTCCCTCGAGGCACTTTTCGTATGACGAAGCGATTATCTCGGAGAGCGTGTCGTGTGCGGCCGCTCTTATTTCATCCGCGCTTTCGCCCTTTGATACGGTGTATGCGGCGAATGTGTGACCCTCGGCCTTCTTGACTGCGAGGAAAAGACCGTATGTCATGCTCTCGCCGACCTTTTGAATAAAGGAGATAACGCGCACGCCGTCGTGCTCCTCGTCGGAGAGGATGGGATCTTCGTAGTGAAGATTTTTAAGAGATTCGTTGTCCTCGACATCGGGCTCGCCGATCTTTCCGTACTCGGGATTTTCGAGGCGGAAGGAGCAGTTTTCCGTGTTGATGTCGATGAGTCCCGCGCTTCCCGTCGCGTCGAGGAAGGAGCGAAGCTTCACGCCGCCGGCGTATACGGTAGCCTCGGCGCGTTCCATGTCAAGCTCGGAGATGACGTTTGCGTCAAGGCCGAGGTCGACGATTATCTTTCCCGCAGGGAGCTTTGTCGGAGAGGGCTTTTGATAGGGAGTATCGAAGATCTCGTAGATCTCGTCGTGTTTTCCCTCCTTATAAAGTCTGATGAGATTTTCATAGGTGTAGCGACCGCCTGCCTTGGGAGCGTCCGTGCAGTCCCAAATGTCACAGCGATCGAGGCTGAGTCGGAGAGCGTTCGAGCGTCCCCAGATGAGACAGCCGAGCAGTCCGTTTCCGAGCGGGATAGCCTCGTCCCACACGGTGATGGTCTTGTCAAAGCGAATGGGATTGAAATCCATATTTACAAACCGTACCTTCCGTTAAAATATTGCGTACATTAATGATATCATAACATCGTGCCGAAATCAAGAGAAAAGACGACAAAAGTCGATTTTGCGTAGGCAAATGTCGAGCGTTCGTCATTTTGCACATAGAATCCGTTCATAATTTGTGCAAAAGAACTGATGGATATTATTCTCTTTTGATTTGGGTCGCGTTTTGTATTTCATTTGTTTTCAAAAACGGAAAATTTTAATCGAACTCAGAGCGATTTCGCCAAAGTAAATTAAAACACACATTTTTTTATAGACGGATTGACAATAAAAACGAACTGTGGTATAATTGACTAAAACGCGAAAGCGCGTCGATTGCTTGCCGTGCGGTCGGTGCACACACGATATACAGAAAATTTTTTTCGAGGAGGAAAAAATGAAACGCTTTTTATCATTAGTACTGGTTTGCGCCATGATGACGACGATGATCGTTCCCGGTCTGTCGTTTGCGGCCGGTGCGGAGGATATCGCAGGTGACCGCGTGATCGCAGAGATGACGGACACCGCTCCCGCGCTCGACCGGGCAATCACAGAGGAGGTTTGGGGTGCTCCCGCCGCATCGATCGATGCAGATTCGGCAAACACAGCCCTTCACAATTACAACGCGGAAGTCGATCCGGTATCGGCTGACTTCTATTTCCGTTACGACAGCACTGACCTTTACATAGGTATGGTCTCCGAGGACTCCGACCTTGCGGGTCACGACGACGCGTGGGCCGGTGACGGTCTTCAGCTGAACATCTCCGCCGGCGATCTCAACAGAGAAGACGCGGAGACTGTCGGTGCGTATGTTACGCTCAAGGCTGACGGCGCAAGCTTCAGCGGCGGCGGAACTGACGGCGTTGAACACGGTATCGTTGCGGCTGACGGCAAGCTCAACGCTATCGTTAAGATCCCGCTTTCGACTCTCGGTGTTAAAGCCGAGGTCGGCACACGTCTTACATTCAACCTGCTCCGTATAATCGGTAACGCAAAACACGGTTATGCGGGCTGGCTCGCATGGGGCCCGTTCTTCGGCGCGAACAGCGACAATAACCCCGGACTTACGAACTGCAACACGCTCGTATTCCGTGATTCCGACGCGGCCGATGGCGCACTCAGCGCAAACAAGACCGCGACAGCTCCCGCTCTCAATGCGGCTATCACAGCTGACGCATGGGGCGCACCCGTTGCAACGGTCGACTCTTCCACAGAGAACGCGGTTCTCACAAGATACAACGCAGATGTAGATCCCGTTTCGGCTGATTTCTACTTCCGTTGGGACGACACTTACCTTTATGTAGGTATGGTCTCCGCAGATTCCGACCTCGCGGGCCACGATGACGCGTGGGCGGGCGACGGCCTCCAGATCAACGTAAGCGCAAACGGCGAGACTGCCGGTGCATACGTTACTCTCAAGGCAGACGCTCAGAGCTTCAACGGCGGCGGTGCCGACGGCGTACAGTACGGACTTGTCGTAGCAGACAGCAAGATCAACGCCATGGCTGCTATCCCGTTCGCGGCTCTCGGCATTACTCCCGAGTACAACGACATTCTCACATTCAACCTGCTCCGTATCATCGGTAACGCGAAGAACGGTTATGCGGGCTGGCTCGCATGGGGTCCTTTCTTCGGCGCGAACAGCGACAACAACCCCGGCGTGACAAAGACAAACAAGCTCATCCTCAAGGACGAGGCTGTTGAGAAGAACCTCTTTGCGGCTTCCGAGACCGACAAGGCTCCGAGCTTCGATAAGGCTATCGACAGTGCCGAGTGGGGCGCACCCGCGGCAACTATCTCGAACGGTACAAATAATGCCGTTCTCGCAAACTACGAGAAGACAGCGGAAGATATCACCGCCGATGTTTACTTCAAGTGGGATATCGACAAGCTCTATGTAGGTCTTGTATCCGCCGACAGCGATCTTCGCGGCGACGCGGATTCGTGGAAGGGTGACGGAATCCAGCTCCGCATGAAGGCGGGCACGGCTATGGATTACGACACATTCTACGATGTATACGTAACTCTCGACAATAACAACAGCGGCGCACAGGTCGGAACTAACTCCGAATATCCCGTTGAAAAGAACATCATCATCGAGGACGGCAAGCTCAATGTTATGGTAGCTGTTCCGTTCGCGGCACTCGGCGTTGACCCCGCAGAGGGCAAGGTTCTTGCATTCAATATGCTCCGTATCTCCGGTACGAAGGAGTCGAGCTACGCCGGATGGCTCTCTTGGGGCTCGTTCTTCGGCGCGGATAACGACAATAACCCCGGCGTAAACGAGAACAACGTGCTCGTTCTCGAGGGCAAGTCGAAGAAGGTTGAATTCAACCCCGACGATTACCTCGCTGCAAGCATTCAGAAAGCTCCCGATTTCACAAAGCCGATCAGCGAAAACACATGGGGTCGCCCCGTTGCAACTATCGCAAACGGCGAGAATAACGCAGTAAAGATCGACTACGAGGGCACAGCCGAGGATGTTAAGGCTGACGTTTACTTCCGTTGGGATGCAACGAAGCTCTACGTAGGTGTTGTCAGCGAAGACCACGATAAGGTCGGTAGCAACGACACATGGGTCGGCGACGGTGTTCAGCTTCGCCTCAAAGCCGGCGGTGCTATGGACTACGACAACTTCTATGACGTATACGTAACACTTAACGCAGACGGCACAACAAGCGCACTCGGTTCTAACAATGACAGAAGACCCGAGGGCAACATCGTCATCGACGGCGATACTCTCAATATTATGATAGCTGTTCCGCTTGCCGATATCGGCGTAAAGGCTACTGAGGGCGAGAGAATCTCCTTCAATATGCTCCGCATCTCCGGCGCGGGCGGTAAGGGCTATGCCGGCTGGCTCGCATGGGGCTCGTTCTTCGGACCCGACAGCG
>CAYWTG010000130.1:0-4823 GCA_964461155.1 uncultured Ruminococcus sp. | reverse complement strand
TTACCTCCTCTTACCGCGATTTGCGTAGTCTTCGTCGATTCGTCTCTTCCAATCGGCACTGAGAGGAGTACTGCAACGGACGGAGCTGATCGCTTCGCTCAGGACTTCGTAATTCAGCTTTGTTCCATCGCTGTCGGAGTGATAATTAACGGCACGATCTTCGCCGATGCCGAAGTGCTTTGCCGTCTCGACGGCGTCGATATTGGCACCGAGAAACAAAAACTCCCAACCGTATTTTTCTTTCTGACGCTCGATCATCTTTTTTACTTTCTCGCTGTCATATCTGCGGCTTGCGTTCTCCATTCCGTCAGTTGTAATGACGAACAGCGTATGCTCCGGAACATCCTCTTCGCGCGCGTATTTATGGACATTTCCGATATGTCGGATCGCGCCTCCGAGTGCATCGAGCAGTGCGGTGCATCCTCGCACGGTGTAGTCGTCCGCGGTCATCGGTTTGATTTTTCGAACGCTCACACGGTCGTGGATCACTTCGCTTGTGTTATCAAATAGCACAGTTGAGATCAGTGCTTTGCCATTTGCCTTTTTCTGCTTTTCGATCATGGAGTTAAATCCTCCTACAGTGTCCTCCTCAAGGCCGCTCATCGAGCCGCTTCGGTCAAGGATGAATACGATCTCGGTTAAATTCTTTCTCATGTTTTTGCCTCCTGCATTTTGTTTTCGCAAAATTTTTGTCTGCGCAAGTCTTTTTGTTCTCGCTAAAAGAAATATGACTGCTCGGCAGTAAGAGTGTCACCGCTCTTTCACCTTGCAGTCATATTATAACAAAAATCGGATTTGTTTTGGTCGCATGACAGGCGACATTATTGGGAGCTTATAAAACGAAGTGCCTCGCATGGTAATCGGTCATCACATTTCTTCCACGCACGGGTTCAAGGCACTCTTCTCTTTGATCGCCGACAACAGATCGTACAATCCGTCCTGCGACAGCACACCTCGCTTGAGCTCCGGAGGCAGTAATCTTTGCTCGTCAAACTCGTAGTCGCAAAGCCATTCGCCGCTTTCGTAGTAGTCGGACAGCTCCCGCACGGCCTCTTTGACTGATGCCGAGCACGGCTCGTCCTTTCCACCGTGCAATGCTACGTTTACAAGCTCGAACAGCTTCTCCATTCTCACTATACGTGCCACGCTGCATTCGATCTCTTTTTCACGCATGATTATCCCCTATATGCTACGCCCCGAGGAGGTTCTGATCGAACGCAAACAGAGCTTCGTTGATCTCGAAAACATTGTAGTTTTCATTCCTAATAAAATACTCAATGATGATGTCAAACTTGTTTGAGTGAGAAAGCGCAAAGCCGGCCTTCATGAGCATATCCTTCGTCTCATCGAGAGAAAGCTCAAGCGCAACGGCAAAAGCGATAGCCGTGGACTTGCTTGGCTTATAGTGCTTATCACTTCGGATTTTAGAGAACAGCTTACGGTCGATGTTGGCTTTCTTGTAGCACTGTGCATCCGTCATGCCAGCCTCGTCGATCTTTCGGAGGAGCATTTCGGAAAAGCTCTCGTCGATCTCTTTCAGCGCATCGTCCAATGACAGTGCTTTCAAGATCGGTGACATTGAGGGCGCGGTCTGCGTAAAATCCGCACCATCGCCGACGTCCTCTTTATATGCAGGCTCACTGTCACTCAGCACACGCATCCGTCGCATACACTCGACGCGGCTGTCCGAATGCTCGGACACATAGTTGTCATCTATGTACTCGGCAATATCGGAAAATAGCCTCCCGCTGATCTGATACGCTTTTTTATCGAAGATCACGATATAGACCGTCATATCGTTCGCAGTCAGAAATTCGCCGATAGTATCAATTGCAACACGCAACGCACGATCTTTCGGGTAGCCGTAGATACCCGAAGATATGAGCGGGAAGGCTACGGAGTCACAGCCGTTCTCTTTTGCCAATGAAAGCGATGTCCGATAGCATGAAACGAGCTTTTCTCTTTCGCCGTGATTGCCGTCGCGCCAAATGGGACCGACGGTGTGGATAACATATTTGCACGGCAGATTCCCGCCACCCGTGATTTTCGCACTGCCCGTCTCACAGCCGCCGAGTTTCTTGCATTCGGCAAGCAAAGCAGGCCCCGCGGCACGATGGATGCATCCGTCAACACCGCCTCCGCCGAGAAGCGACGAGTTTGCCGCATTGACGATCGCGTCAACTTTCATTTTGGTGATATCATTTCTTACGATGTGCAGTGGCATGGCATACCTCCTATTATTTCGTAATCTCCGCAAGATGAGTCGCCGCAAATTCGCTGTAATAGTCGCGGTAAAAGGATCGGTATGCGTTAAAATCGAGCTTGCAGTCGCGACCCATCAGCTCCATTTCAACTCCAAACACATTTGCGTAAACGCCCAGCTCAGTCATGCCGTTTGAAATATAAAACTGCTTTCTCTTTCTTCGCTGATCCGAAGCGTCCGCATCCGCTTTGACGCGCTCGATCTCGGCAAAAACGCCTTTGCCCATATACTGCCGATAAAGTGTTTTAAGAATTTCCGAGCCTATTCCCGTCCCGCGACACGACATATGCACCGCGAGGTAGTCAAGCAGGATGAGCTCATCGCCGTTTATCGTAGCGGCAAAGCCAACAAACCTACCGTCCTTTTCAAAGAACCACACGTCGGACTTTTTGCTTTTCTGCATGGATTTTATGATCGATAGCGGCTTACGTTCCTCGCGGGGGAACGCTTTTTTGTAAAGCTTTCGTATTTTTAACCATTGTAAGAAGCCTTGCGCTTGCGAGTAATTCATTTTTTCTGCATCCTTTCAACATATCGGGCTGTTACTCTTTCCGCTTGTCCGAAGCTTCAGGAAAACGTGTTGTGTTTTTCTCCGAAGATTTGTGTCTCAGTTCACGCTTCCGATATACACCGCCGCTCGGCACGGGATCACAAGGCATGAATCCTGTGCATACTTATCGAAGAGAGCGTTAAGCTCGGCGATGTACTCATCAAAGCGTGCATCACCTCGGGAAAGCGAATATGAGCTCGACAGGCTTCGCGAGACGAATTTTTGTTTGTCGAAACACAGCGGGTTATCAAACGACTCAAAATCATATCGGCCATTGAAAAATTCGCTGATTTTCGGGTCGTTCGTCGTAAGTCCGCTGCTGAAGCCTTTGAATCTCGGACAATATTCGGCGTAAAGCTCGTAAAGCTCACGCACGATAGGGGTGTTTAGATCTCTCTCGTTCCAGACGAGGCAAACTCGTCCGCCGTCTCGCAAAATGCGACGGCATTCTGAGGCAAAAGCTTCCGCATTAAACCAATGAAAAGCCTGTGCGGCAGTGACTATGTCGACAGATGAGTCAGGGAGCGTCGTTTGCTCGGCACTTCCCGCAACGGAGCGAAAACACGCGTATTCCGAAAGCTCGCGTTCTGCCGCGTGGCGCATATCATCATTCGGCTCGACACCGTAAATCGTAACGTCGCCCCTGAGAAGTCGCGCCGCGCCTTTGATAAGGCACTCGGCAAACTTCCCAGTTCCCGAGCCGACGTCGGCTATCGCAGTGGAAGATGAAGCGGAAAGTGTGTCAAACAGATAGTCTGCAAGGACTTCGGGATAACTCGGTCGGCTATGAGTGTAGTCCTCGGCGCGGCCGCTGAATAATTTTGTACTATCGTTTTTCATTACTCTGTCACTGCAATTTTAATAACGCCGTCGAGGCGATTTTCAAAGATTCGGTACGCCTCACCTATTTCACCAAGCGGGAATTTGTGCGTGATCAGCGGCGTTGTGTCGATCTTTCCCTCTTCGATGAGTTTTAAAATCTCGCTGCAGTCGCAGCCGTCGACTCCTCCCGTTTTGAATGTGAGATTTTTACCGTACATCTCGGGAAGCGGCAGAACCTGATTTTCTTCATAAAGCGCGACTACAGTAACTATCGCGTTGGGACGGGCGCATTTCCATGCGAGAGTGAATGTGTCAGGTGCTCCCGCTACTTCGATAACTCTGTCCGCTCCGCCATGATCAGAGTGAGACGTTACGAAAGCTTCACACTCGTCGGGGCGGCAGACGAGCACTTCGTGATAGTGCGTCTTCACAAACTCGAGCCGCGTCTCATCCTTTTCACAGATGATGATGCGCTTCGGCTTTTTTAACATTACGGAAAGCAGTGTGCATATTCCGGTAGGACCCGCGCCGATAATGAGAAGCGTGTCGTCACTTGTGATCTCGGAAATGCGTGAAGCCCAAAAGCCCGTAGCGAGAACGTCTCCGACGAAAAGTGCCGCTTCATCGCTCACGGAATCGGGAATTTTATTAAGCCCGCAGTCGGCGTAAGGCACGCGGACATATTCAGCCTGTCCGCCGTCAATGCGACAACCGAGAGCCCAGCCTCCGTTCTTATCGGTGCAATTATTCACGTACCCGTGCTTACAAAAGAAGCACTCACCGCAAAACGTCTCGACGTTGACCGTTACACGGTCGCCGATCTTAACATTTTTCACGTCTGCGCCGACTTCTTCGACAATGCCGACCATTTCGTGTCCGACGGTGATGCCGACAACGGCACGCGGGACTGCGCCGTGTTTTATGTGGATATCACTCGAGCAGATGCTCGAAAGTGTCACGCGAACGACAGCGTCTCGCGAGTCCACCACTCTCGGCTTCGGCTTCTCCGTAAGCTCAAATTTACCGTGGCTTGTGTATGTCAATGCTTTCATATTTTTCGGTTTTCCAATCTTCAAATTTCAGTGCAGACGAAAAAAGCGACTGCATATGCAATCGCTTCTTCTTTCGGAGAGAGAGGGATTCGAACCCTCGTGCGATTGCTCGCAAACTGATTTCGAGTCAGCCCCG
>CAYWTG010000129.1:0-4823 GCA_964461155.1 uncultured Ruminococcus sp. | reverse complement strand
CGGCGGAAGATATCACCGACGCATCCGACGTGGGCGAGCGCGAAAAATCAATGCCGCTCCCGCGATTTATGAGTGGCAGTATCGACGAAAATCCCGCAGAGCGCGGCAGCTCGAACCACATTTTTTTGCAGTTTGCGGATTTTGACCTTATCCGCAAGCGCGGCGCGGAAAGCGAGCTACGCAGACTCCGCGAGGCGGGATTCATAACGGAGAAGATGGCCGCTCTTGTCGACCGAGCGCAGATCGAGCGTTTTGCGTCGAGCAACATCGTCGACCGATTTTTGAGCGCACGACGCGCATATCGCGAGCTGAGATTCAATTTGCCGATGGAGGCGCATCTGTTCACGTCGGACGAGAAGCTCGGTGAGATATATCGCCGCGATGGCGTGAAGATAACGGTGCAGGGCGTATTTGACTGCGTCTTCGAGGACGCCGACGGAAAGCTCGTGCTCCTCGACTACAAAACAGACGCACTCTCGCGTTTTGAGATCTCGCACAGAGAGGCGGCGCATGAGAAACTGCGTCAAAGACACGCGCGTCAGGTGTATTACTACATGATAGCGGCCTCGCGTATATTCGAGCGGGAGATCGACGAGGCGTACATATACAGCCTCACGCTCGGCGAGTGCATAGACATGAAAGGCGTCGAGCCGTAAGCGAAAGCTCGACGTATCTGTTCTCGCCGATAAAGCAAATACAAAAAAGACTTGCTCATTTTGAAGTGAACAAGTCTTTTTAATGTTTATCTTATACTATCAGCCCTCTGCGACGAGGATGAACGGATACACGTCCTGCGCACCGTCTGCGAGATACAGCTCGATGTCGGGATGATTTTCCGCGATGTGCGACTCAAGTGCGGCACAGTCGTCGGCTGTCGCATCCGCTCCCGTGAACGCAGTCAGCATAAACTTTTCGTCGTCCTCGAGCATCTTGTCGGCAAGCGCACAGACCGTCTCCGCAATGCTCGGCTTTGAAACGAGCATCTGCTTTCCGACAAAGCCTATGTAGTCGCCCTCGGTGATCGAAACTCCGTTAAGATTTGCGTCGCGAACCGCGATCGACACACTGCCCGTCGTGACATCTTCCATGGCATCCGTGAGCGCGCTTTCGATGAGCGCGGGATCGGTCATCGACGCGTCGCGCGACGAAAGTGCAACGTAGCCGGAACCGATGTCGCGGCTCGGGATCACGTGGATGACGGAATCACGGTAAAGCTCTGCCGCCTGACTTGCGGCGAGGATGATGTTTCCGTTGTTCGGAAGAACGAATATGTGATCGGCGTTGGTAGCGTCGAACGCCTCGATGAAGTCGGAAATTGAGGGGTTCTTCGTCTGACCGCCGTCTACGACGTAATCGGCACCGAGATCGAAGAACAGCTTTGCAAGGCCGCTTCCGCTTGCGACCGCGATGAAGCCGAGAGGTCTTCTTTCACGGTGAGCTTCCTCGCGCGCGAGCTTTTCTTTTTCGGCATCGCTTGCGGAGTCGCCCGCGTCTTTCTCTGCGGAAAGCTCGCTGTGCTGTACGGACATATTCTCGATCTTGACCGTAAGGAACTCTCCGAACTTGCGGCAGAACTCGAGCACGCGCTCGGGAGTCATGGTGTGAACGTGGATCTTTACGACGCTCTCGGTCTTGAACGCGACGATGGAGTTTCCGATACCCTCGAGAAACTCGGTGATGACTGCGGGATCGAAGCTCTCCGTGTCGACCTTGCAACTCTGGAGCTGAAGAAGAAGCTCCGTACAGTAGCCGTAAGTCATTACGCTGTCGGGGCCGAACGCCGAGAGATCAACGGCCTTTGCGACATTTGCCGCGGGAGGCGCAACGTCGATCTTCTCGCCGCGAAGCGCACGGACAAATCCGTCGAAGATATACACAAGACCCGCGCCGCCGCTGTCGACGACACCCGCCTCTTTCAAAACGGGAAGAAGCTCGGGAGTGCGCTCGAGAGACGCACGCATTTCGTCAAGCACGCGTGTGAAAAGCTCGCCGATCGAGCTGTTTTCGGGAAGCGAGGCGACCGCGTTCTCAACGCCTTCGCGGGCGACCGTCAGCACCGTGCCCTCTGCGGGCTTCATGACTGCGGCATATGCCTGCTTTACGCCGAGCTTCAGCGCGGCGCAAACGGTTTCAACGTCCGCACTTTCGCGACCCTCGAAGCCTCTTGCCATTCCCGCAAACATCTGCGAGAGGATAACGCCGGAGTTTCCGCGCGCGCCGAGAAGCATACCGCGCGACATCGCACCGGCCGTGTCTGCGAGACTTTCGGTAGTTATCTTGTCGAGAGAGGATATTCCGCCCTCGGCGGTCATGCTCATATTATCACCCGTGTCGCCGTCGGGAACGGGGAACACGTTGAGCTCGTTGACCTCGTCGGCGTTGAGCCTGAGATTTGCGCTGCCGGCTCTCGCCATGCGTGCAAAAAGGGCACCGTCGAGAAGCATAGTGTCGAAACTTATCTCTGTATTGTTCATGTCAGCTCCGATTTTTGTATTTTTTGATTATCTTTCCTTGCCGACGAAGAAGATGGCAAGGGTTCCGGGACCGGAATGCGAACCGATAACGGGTCCGATGGGCGCGATGACATCAACATCACTGCCCGTGATCTCCTTTACCTGACGAGCGAGCTCGTCGGCGTCCTCGCGGCAGTCGCCGTGCGAGATGTATACGGGAGAGTCTTCGCCGTCCGTTCTGAGCTCGGAAAGCTTCTTCGCGAGCTCGCGGATAGCTTTCTTTCTGCCGCGCACGTTGTAGAGATTTATGAGCTTACCGTCGTTGTCAACGTGAAGTATCGGCTTGATTCCGATGGCAGTGCCGACGAAAGCGGCTACCGCGCCGACTCTTCCGCCGCGGTGGAGGAATTTGAGGTCGTCGACCGTAAACCAGTGGCAGATCGAAAGGCGTGTGCTCTCGATGTACTCGACCGCTTCCTCGAGCGTTGCGCCCTCGGCGAGCTTTTTCATGGCGAGCATGACGATCATGCCGTAGCCGCTCGACTCACAAAGCGAGTCTGCGGTGAGGATCTGACGCTCGGGATATTTCTTTGCAAGCTCGGTTGCCGCCATGCGCGACTGATTGTACGTTGTGCTCAGTCCGGACGAAAAGCCGATGTAGAGCACGTCTCGTCCCGCCTCAAGCTCGGGCTCGAAGTTCAGCTTGAACTGCTCGGCGTTGATGGCAGCGGTCTTTGCGTCGCGACCCTCGCGGAGATTTCTGTAGAAATCGTCGATGTCGAGATCGCAGTTTCTGAACTCCTCGGGGGAGTCTGTAAAGCGGAAAGTGAGCTCAATGGTATGCAGACCGTAATTGTCAAGCATCTCCTGCGGGATGTCGCAGGACGAATCTACGAAAACGGTGTACTTATTCATGTGTATCGCCTCCTGTGAAGCATTTCGGTGAAATTCATCATATATTATACACTAAAGATGCCGCGCAGTCAAGCGACGGACCCTGTGCGTGGCGAAATTCTTTGTAGAAGCCGCCCCGAAACACGTAGAATTACGGGAGAGGCTGCCTCTACGCGGCGGAGAGACGAAAAAATGTGCTTGCATCACGCATCGGTGTGTGATATAATATGTCAGAGTGATCATCGAGCGTTTTTAAGCCGCAAATGGGCATAAATCGGGCGCGATTTCGCGTTTCGCCGTGAGATTTTGGCGCGGGAATGTCAAAAAAGCGCGAGCGCGGAGACTCTACCGACGGTAGAGTGACGCTTTTTTACTCATAAAGTCAGGAAAATGCGCAAAGGAGGCAGTATATGGATGAACTCAGGCATACCGTAGCCGAAAATTTGCAGTCGCTCAGACGTGAGGCGGGCATGACGCAGGCCGCTCTCGCCGAGAGACTTAATTATACCGATAAAGCGGTCTCAAAATGGGAACGCGGTGAGTCGATACCAGACGTGTCCGTGCTTCGCGACATCGCCGAGCTGTTCGGGGTCAGCGTGGACTATCTTTTGACGCAGGATCACACCGTCTCGCAGAACGAGCAGAGCACTCCGACCAATCGCGAAAAGCGCAGGATCACGAACTGTGCGTCGATCACCTGCATGAGCGTGCTACTCGTTTGGCTTATCGCCACTTTCGCTTTCGTTATAATCGATATAGTTCTTCCGAACGCTCGTATGCACTGGCTTGCTTTCGTATACGCCGTGCCGGTGTCGATGATCGTGTGGCTCGTTTTTAACTGCATCTGGTTCGACAGACGGCGCAACTTCATTATAATATCGCTTCTCATGTGGTCCGCCATCGCCTCGATCTTTTTCACGCTCTTGCCGCTCGGTGCCGGCTTTTGGCAGCTTTTTGCGCTCGGCGTTCCCGGACAGGCGATAATCTTCCTCTGGTCGCGTCTTCGAGGCTCACCCGCACGTCCGAATACGCAAAAATAACCGCCGTATAATGCAATTATACATCATTATACAATAAATATTCAAAAATAGGTGCATTGTGCCACTTGACAAAGCATAAATATTTATGTATACTGTATGTAACTTTTATGAAAGGAACAAAAATCATGAAAAAGCTTCTCAGCATTATCTCTCTCGTGCTTGTTCTCGTTCTCGCGACAGCGGCTTTCACCGCTTGCGGCAACACTACAAGTGATGACAAGGCGACAGATTCAAACACCGCAGCGAACACAACAGACGGTGATGCCGCTCCCAAGTATACCGTACTCAAGATGGGTACGAACGCAACATTCCCGCCCTATGAGTACAAGGAGGGTGAGAAGATCGTCGGTATCGACGCCGACATCGCAAAGGCTATCGCAGACGAGCTCGGCGCAGAGCTCGAGATCGTTGACATGGAGTTCGACTCCATCATCAC
>CAYWTG010000128.1:0-4888 GCA_964461155.1 uncultured Ruminococcus sp. | reverse complement strand
ATCGCATCGAGCGGCACTTTTCAGGTTTTCGCCGATAATATCGAGCACGGCGCACGCACGTGTGTTGTCTTCCGCCGCACGTGCCGTGTCAAGTGATGACGTGACAAACTCGGGAAGATGCTTGTTTGCGTCAACAAAAAGACGCTCGACTTCTTCGCTCACACGCGAAGCGGGTATAATTCTGATTTCTCCGTCCATAATTTTCCTCAAAAAACGGCACGGAAGCAGATGGCTCTGTCATACCGTGCCCGAATAGATTTCATTTTGATGTGACGGGCTCAGTGGTCGTTATAGAAAACGATCTCTCCGGGGTCACGATAGTTCAGTTCTTCACGCGCCACGTCCTCGACATAATCACTGTCGAAAGGCTGATCGACGACGCGAGTGAGCTCCTCGAGCTCGTTTTGAGCATCGATAAGATTGTCGCTCATGTCGTTGAGGCTGTCGCGAAGCGTGTTATTCTCAAATTGAAGTTTTACTATATTTACAAAGCAAAACAAAATAAAGAGCAAAGCGGCAATTTTGAATACAAGGCCGCGAGTTATTCGTGTCATGATTTTTACCGCCTTTCGGAATTTAAAAAGCTACATCGTTTTCGAGCGCACAAAGCATCGCTTCGAAATATTTTCGCTGACGGGTCAGCTGCCGTCTGCGGCATATTCTGCCGACACTTTGTCTGAATATAAATATGACAGCTCGTCTTGCGAGTTTCACCGACAGTATTATCGGTGCACTTATAACTGCCCGCACGGTACGCAACGCACGGCGTATCACGCGCGAGAGCATCGAAAGAAGCGAGCCGACAAGTCTGCCGAGCGTCTTTCGATAGATAAAAAATGCCACACAAAAGCTCACGACATCAAACGAGCGAAGCTTCCCGCGTGAAAAGCAAAACGATAAGATCGCACTTGCGCCTGTGAGCGCGAGCATAAATAATATGTCGAAAATAAAATCGACGAGCACACCGAGGAAAGCTGCCAAACGACTTTTTTCCGCCTTGCCGCACGGCAAGAAAAAGAAGCGCACCGCACGCATAATGTCGTACACTATGCCGCAAGTCACGCCGAGAGCGGCAAACACCGCGCACGCCGTCAGCTGATCTGAGATATGTACTTCCATTATCACTCGTCTGTCTTCTTTGAAAACAGCCCGCGCTTTCTCGAGCGGCGGCCGAAATAGCACAGGGCGTCAAACTTTCCGTTTATGATAAGTTTTCCGCTCTCCGCGCTGAAGCTTTCGACCTTTAACTCTTCCCCGTCGATCGAAATATCGCCGAGCTGTGAGACGGCGACGACAGAGTTTTCGCTGAAGCTGTCGACGTCCGTTATTCCACTGAGCTCCATACGTGTTCGGTCGCTTATGACAATACTTTGGTGTGTGCTGAAATCATTATTCATATGCCGCTCCGTTTTTTACTTAATATATGAGCGGCACATGAATAATATTCCGACTTTAGCCGTTGATTATCTCATAAAGTGAAGAAGCATCGCCTTTCGGTACGTGCTCCTTTACGGCAAGAACTCTGAGACTCAATGTCTTTTCGCCGAATGTGATGGTGATCACGTCGTTTTCTTTTACATCATAGGACGCTTTGGCGCGTCTGCCGTTTACCTCAACGTGCTCTGTGTCGCAGGCATCATTTGCTACGGTGCGTCTCTTTATGATTCGAGTGACCTTTAAATACTTATCAAGTCTCACGTGATTCTCCTATTTGCCCTACAGTCAGGAAGCGTCTCAGCCGTTGATCTTAGCTTTGAGAACGGATGCGGGAGCGAACTTGATCTGCTTTGTTGCGGGAATGGTAATGGACTCGCCTGTCGCGGGGTTTCTTCCCTTGCGCTCAGCTCTCTCCTCTACGCTGAAGTTGCCGAAGCCGAACAGCTGAACCTTTTCACCGGATACGAGGGTGTCCTCAAGTGCCTCGAAGAAAGCGTTGACAGCGGCATCCGCGTCCTTTTTCTTGAGACCTGTTTTTTCAGCTACTGTGTTAATCAACTGTGTTTTGTTCATTTCTAAGTCTTCCTTTACGATTTAAAAAATTTGGTTTATAATAGTATATCATCTTTATACTTATTATGCAAGAGCAATTTTGCTTTTTTTGCACAATTTTCAGTTTTTGTCAATATTCTTCGATGAATCGCACGACGCGCTTTGAAAGAAGCTCCTCACAGTCACATCCGACGTTCTGAGCATATGCGGACATGGCGAAAAGTGCCGACTGCAAAAGTTCTCCGCTCTCAGCGTCACCGTTTTCGATGGCATCTGCGAGCTTTCTGAGAGAAGACGCGCCGTCGGATATCAGTTTGCTGTCGTCAAAGCCGTCTTTTTTCGCCTTTTTTACGACCTTTTGCGCTCTCATGAGTGCGGGAAGCGCGGGCGGGACGGCATTCATCTTGTCTTTCACCGTGCGACGCTCGACTTTCTCGACATTTTTGGCCGCCTCCCACGCGTTGAGTGCGCCGTCGGGATCGTCGGCCGCCACGTCGCCGAACACGTGGGGGTGTCGGCGAACGAGCTTATCGGTAACGTCGTGTATCACGTCGTCGAGGTTGAAACGTCCAACCTCTTCTTCGAGCTTTGCGTGGAAGACTACCTGCAGGAGCAAGTCACCGAGCTCCTCGCGCATGAGAGAAGCGTCGGAATTGTCAAGAGCCTCTATGACCTCGTACGTTTCCTCTATGAGGTTTGCTCTGATGCTCTCGTGTGTCTGCTCGCGATCCCACGGGCAACCGTTTTCGCCTCTGAGGTATGCGAACACCTCGACGAGGTCATCGAGAGAATATCTTTCTTTATTTATGATTTCACGTATATTTGAGTTATTCATCTTTCGGAAGCAATTTAACCTTTCGTAACAACTTTTCGATCTTCGCGCCCTTGGGGAGCAGACGTACATCATCAGCAGTTATCGCGCGCATTGCGAAAATGAGGATGAAATATACCAAAGCCGCGCCGACAATGGCAACGAGTGTCGATGTGCGCGATATGGAATCGTTTATCACGGCACGATCTCCGTCGACGGTGAATTTCAGCTTGATCTCGCCGTCGCTTCTGCCGGGATAACGAAGCGTGAGGCTGTTTTCGCCGCGCTCGTAGTTAAAGCTCTCGGTGATCTTTCCGGTGACTTCTTCGCCGTTTTCGAAAATCTCGATCTCGATGCGGCTTTCACTGCTGTAAAAGCTCATCAGCTCTCCGTCGGTGCTCTCCCCGACGATAAATCCGCACGGTACTCCGTCGATGAAATAATTACCGTCGGCGTCTCTGCTGATAACGTAAGTATCCGAGCCGAAATCCGCGACCTCGTAGATCGCCGTCGTGTCGGCTGTCTTCTCCTCATCCTGCTCGACGAGAGTTACCGTAACGCCGTCACGAACGTCGGTCGCCGTGCCGTCATCGAGAAATACCGCATCGTGGAGGTACGCGCCTTTTGAAGAATTTGTGATAACGAACGCCTCGCCGTCTGCAACAGACTCCGCATATCCGTATGCGACATCATTCGCGAAAATTGGAGATACTGCGGTGTTTATGCCGAATGCGGCTACCGCGCAAAGCACACCTGCCGCAAGCGGGCGGAAGAATATTCTGCTGAATTTAAGCTTCAGTCCGACGTACTTGACGACGAAATAGATATTGAGTCCCGTCGCCGTGAGATAGCAAAGGAATGTGCTGATAGGCGTTCCGGGCATACCGATGACGCGGATGAGCACGGTGTTCGACGCGATCTTCACGGCCGCGCCGACAAGCATCGAGATAACGGGCTTTCTCTCAAAGCCGTTAGCCTGCAATATGGCGTTTGTGATCGAGAGAACGCATACAAAGAACGTGGAGGGAGCGAGGAGCGCGAGCAGCGGTGTCGCCGTCACTACCGACCAATAGCGATATCCGAAGAAATGGAGGATCGGCTTTGCGAGGGCTGTCATTCCGAGTGCACAGGGGATGCCGATGAGCACCGCTACGCGAAGCGAGCTCTCCATGACGAGCTGTGCTCTCTTTTTATCTCCCGACGCCACAGCCGTCTTGATAAGCGGCGCGATGGAGTAGGAAATGGGGTAAACGAGGTACGGGGGGAGGTTGAACAGCGGCACGCAGAGTGACGTGTAGTTGCCGTAAACAGCCGTCGCCTGAGCTTCGCTCATTCCTCTGAACGACTGGAGCAGTCTCTGGATGAGCGTCATGTCGATGAGGTTCGTAAGGCTCATTACCGACGCGCTTACCGTAACGGGGAGTGCGATGAGGACGATTCTCTTGAGTATCGCGCCCGAGGACTCCGTCTCGTCGCTTGTACCGGATATTTCGATATACTCGGCGTCGTATCTCTCACTCTTGAAAAAGAACTTCGCGAGAGTCAAGAATATCATACCGAGACCCGCGCCTATCGTAAGACCGAGGACTGCATATGCCGCGACGTAGTGGATCGTCTCTTTGCCGCTTCCGTAGCGGTTCAGCGCATAAGTCGCGAACGCGATACCGAGGAACAGCTTGCAGAGTGCCTCGATGAGCTGAGAGATCGCAACGGGGAGCATCGACTGATATCCCTGGAAATATCCGCGAAGCGCACTTGAAATGCAGATAAAGAACAGCGTCGGAGCTATCGCGATTATGCAGTAATATGTAGGCTCGGCTTTTAAAAGCGATGAAAATCCGTGTGCACCGAAGATCATCGCGGCAGTGCCGACGACGCCGACAGCGATGAAGAGAAGCAGCGATATTTTAAATACCTTTTTGACCTGCGCCGTTCTTCCCTTTGCTCGGTTTTCGGAGACAAGAAGCGATATCGCGACGGGAAGTCCCGCAGTCGACACCATGTAGAAGAAGGTATAAATCGTGTAAGCGGAGCTGTAGTAGCCCATACCCTGGTCGCCCACGATATGGTTCATCGGTATCTTGAACA
>CAYWTG010000127.1:0-4915 GCA_964461155.1 uncultured Ruminococcus sp. | reverse complement strand
CGTCTCCCGTGATCTTTACCGACGGGATGAGATCGTTCATGCGGTCGAGGGTCTTCAAAAACGTGGATTTTCCGCAGCCCGACGGGCCGATGAAGGCCGTGATGCTCTTTTCGGGGATCGATATGTTTATGTCTTTTAACGCTTTGTTTTCGCCGTACCACAGGCACAGCGAGCTTGCTGTAATAATATCACTCATATGTTTTTCCTCTTTGCGAAGTATTTGCCGACAAGGGTCGCGGAAAGATTTATAAGGAAAGTCAGTATCATGAGGATCGCCGCGATGGCGAACGCGGCCTCAAACTCGCCCTCCTCCTTGGCGTATACGTAGAGCGCGACGGTGAGCGTGGCACCCGGTCGAGACAGTCCCTCTATAAGACCATTCAGATTATGCGCGAATCCCGCAGTGAAAAGTAATGCCGCCGACTCGCCGATGATTCGTCCGACGGAGAGAATGCAGCCTGTGATGATGCCGTCCACGCATCCCGGCAGAACGACCGTGCGTATCATGTGCCACTTTCCCGCGCCGAGCGCGAACGCACCCTCGCGATAAGACTGCGGTACTGTCTTGAGGCTTTCCTGCGTCGTTCGCATTATCGTCGGCAGATTCATTATAACAAGGGTGAGCGCACCCGCAAGCAAGCTCGAACCGAAATTGTTCGAGAAGATGAGCATACCGACAAGGCCGTATATGA
The DNA here is from genome assembly GCA_964461155.1 of uncultured Ruminococcus sp. Lineage (GTDB taxonomy): Bacteria > Bacillota > Clostridia > Oscillospirales > CAG-272 > RUG11130. Next base: position 4,223 of record CAYWTG010000127.1, on the reverse strand, counting down.
TCGATGGGATGCCCGACAAAGTCTCCGCGGCGTATTCGATGACCGTTACAAGACGCCGACTTTTTGCGTACTCCGTCAGATAAATGGCCGCGCCGACTCCGAGAGGGAGAACGATCACAAGCGTCGCGAGCATTATGTAAAGCGTGTTCAGGATGTTCGGAAGAATACCGATCTTGCCGCGAAGCGCGCTCGGCTTTGTGGTCAGAAATTCAAAAGAGAGGTTCGGCACGCCGCGTATCATCACGTAGCACACGATGAATATCACAAGAGCAGCCGTCGCTATGGCGGAGACAAGCATCAGTGCGCGAAGAAGCTGTATTCTGAGTTTTCTGCTTTTTTTCATATTACTTCGTTCGCTCCCTCTTTAGGAAAAAGTTGAGTGTCGCATTTATCAGCAGAATGAAAAGGTATAATACCAGAGCTATGGAGAAAAGTGCGTTGCGCTGCAGACTCCCCTCGCTTGAGTACGACATCTCGCTTGCGACTGCGGTCGTGAGAAAACGGACGCTTTGGAAAAGCGAGTTCGGCATATTTGCGACATTTCCCGCAACCATCATTACGGCCATGGCCTCGCCGATCGCGCGTCCGACTCCGAGCACCACGGCCGAGGCGATACCGCTTTTTGCGGCGGGCACCGAAACTTTAAAATATGTCTCGATCGGTGAAGCTCCGAGTGCAAGTGAAGCGTCCTCGTAATCTTTCGGAACGCTGTCGAGAGCCGTCACCGACACTTTTATGATGTTCGGCAGAATCATGATCGCGAGCACGATTATAGAAGCGAGCAGACCCGAGCCGTCGGGAACATCGAAAATATTTCTGACAGCCGGCACGAGCACGAGCATACCGACAAGTCCGTAGACGACGGACGGTATGCCCGCAAGCAGGTTGACCGCGCTTTCCATGACCGAGCGAAGCCTTTTGCCTGCGACTTTCGAGAGAAACACCGCCGTGAAAAATCCGATCGGAACGCCGAGCACGAGCGCACCCGCCATTCCGTAGACGCTCGTGAGTATAAACGGAAGTATTCCGAACTTCGCTTCTTCGGCGGTTGAGGCCCACTCTTTTCCGAAAAGAAAATCTATAAGCCCGATCTCGCGAATGGCGGGCAGTCCCGAGATTATGAGATATACCGTGATCAGAAGTACCGCTCCGACGGTGATAAGACCGAGAATGAGAAATATACCGTGCACGATATTTTCAAAGATAAGCTTTTTCTTCATTTTGACCTCTCATGGCTGAGATCGGGCGAGGTGCGAAACCCCGTCCGATCTTTTTGCCGTTCTCAGTTTGCGGGAACAACTCCCGCTGCGCTTATGATCTCTCTTGCGCCTGCCGATGTCGCGTACTCAAAGAAAGCTTTTGCATCCTTCGAGAGCTCCGCATCCTTGCGTGTTACGAGTACGAAGGGACGCTGGAGTGTGTAGCTTCCGTCCTTGACCGTTTCCTCGCTCGGAGCAACATCTCCGACGGAGAGTGCCTTTACGCTGTCCTTGACCGAGGCGAGGGAAGCGTATCCGATCGCATTCGGGTTACCGGCGACTGTCGTTATCACGTCACCTGTCGAGGTCAGCTCCTGACGGTACTTGCATTTGTCCTTCGTGTCTGTGATCGACTCGAAACCGTCGCGTGTTCCGCTTCCCGCCTCGCGTCCGATGAGGACGACTTCCGCGTCGTCACCGCCGAGCTCGCTCCAGTTCGTGATCTCGCCGCTGTAAAGCTTTGCAATGGCTTCGACGCTGAGATCGCTGATCGGGTTATCGGGGTTTACGATGACCGCGATTCCGTCGTAAGCGAGGATCGTTTCTTCAAGCCCCGAGGCCTTTTCGTCGTCCTTGAGTGCGCGGCTCGAAAGTCCGATGTCGCATCTGCCCGCTGAGACCGCCTCGATTCCCGTACCAGAGCCCGTTGCGTTGTAGCTTACGGGAACGCCCGTGTCGTTTTCGTAAGCCTCGGCGAGGGAGGTGATGACCTTGCTCATCGATGTTGAGCCGTCCGTGGTGACGCCGCTTTCGTTTCCGCATCCGATAAGGGAAGTGCAGAGCATTGCCGCCGTAAATGTAATGGCGGCGATTTTCGTTAATACCGCTGTAGCTTTTTTCATTTTGGTTTTCTCCTTGAAAATCATTCTTTCAGTCTTCCCGACTGCGCTTTATATTATATATTACCGAGGTAAAATCGAAAAGCAAGGAAGTGTAAAATCGGAGTAAAACGGAAAATACGTTATTTTTTAGTGTGTTTTCCTTTACATGGCCGGATATTGAAATTTGCGGCGCGGTGTTGTATAATTATATATGGTTATGAAAAACGGAGGCGGCGAAATGAGGATCGAAAGATGTGTACCGAGCGACGCTGAAAAGATGCTCGAGTATTTGCGGGCGGTCGGTGCCGAGAGCGACAATCTCAGCTTCGGCGGCGAGGGAATAGGCGCAAGCGTCGAGGATGAGAAGAAATTCATATCCGAGATGTCGGATAGCGAAAACGGCATTTTGCTTGTGGTGCGTGACGGCGACGAAATAGTGGCTGACGCGTCCCTTTCGCGCATGGCACGGCGCATGAGCCACAGAGGCGAGCTCGGAATAGCCGTGCGTCGGGAATATCAAAATCGCGGGCTCGGAAGCCGACTGATGGCCGAGATGCTCGACTTTGCGAGAGCGCATGACTTTGACTCGATCGAGCTTGAGGTGAGAAGCGACAACAAACCTGCGATCGGACTTTACGAAAAATTCGGCTTTCGGAAGATCGGAGAGCACCCCGCGTTTTTTAAGATCGACGGCGAGTGCATACCGTTTGATTATATGTATCTGAAGCTTTGAACGACTCTCGCGACGTCGAGGGAAACATGATTAACGGAGGAAAATAAAATGGAACTGTGGGAAAAAACAAAATCATCCGAACTTATATACGACGGGCATATCGTGCATCTTTACCGCGATGTCGTGGAACTGCCGCACGGCGTTGAGTCGTCGCGTGAATATATAAAGCACATAGGAGCCGTGTGCGTGGTGCCTGTGACGGATGACGGTGAGGTCATACTCGAAAGACAGTACCGCTATGCCGTCGGCCGCATACTTACCGAGATACCTGCCGGAAAGCTCGACAGCGCGGACGAAGATCTGCGTGAGGCGGCATTACGCGAGCTTCGCGAGGAGACGGGCGCGACCGCCGAGGAGCTCATCGATATGGGAGACTATTTCGGTTCCCCCGCAATAATGGGCGAGCGCATCCGTATGTTTATGGCGAGAGGGCTTTCGTTCGGAGAGCGACATCTCGACGAGGACGAATTTTTGGATGTCGTAAAAATGCCGCTTGACGATGCCGTCGAGGCTGTAATGCGCGGCGAGATCCCCGACGGAAAGACTCAGTGCGCCCTGCTTCGCGCGGCACTCATGCTGAAAGAGCAAAAATAAGCGACAGTATACGTCAAAATTTGTCACCGCGTCTTGACCGACGGCCGAAAATGATGTATAATTATTAGGAAGAATAAGTTCCCATGGGGGTGAGAGAGTGCGTAGGATCAAAATGCTTTTGACAATGTGCTTTCTTGCCCTTTTTCTTTTTTCTCTGTCGATCACGGCGACAGGTGCAGACTCTGTGCTCTATCATCAGAGCTTTTCAAATCTCACTGATGTCGCGAACGCCGGTATAAGAAAGGGAAGTGACGGAGCGGACTCTTTTGAGCTTTTGCTCGACGGCGACCTTGTCATAAACAATCACACCGACCGTCGCTCCTATACGGTGCTCCCGTATGAGCTTCCGTCGCGAGATCACACGATCGAGTTTTCGTTTTCCTTTGAGCGCACGGACGCCGCGAGTGCTTATGTCGGCTTCATGCTCACGTGCCGAGGCGACGAGCCCGACAATATAACGAGCGTCGTCATCCGCGCGAACGGCGACTGCGAGGGATTCGGCACTTTGAAAGAAGAGCTCGTCGAAAAGATGATGGCGGGAGAGCTCGTCCGCGTAAAGATACCCGTGAAAGACGGGGACTATTACGAGCTTTCGGTGAGCGCGGGAGGCGTTGTCGACACGCTCAGCCGAAAAACCGCGGGAGGTATCCCGAAAGGACAGATCGGGTTTGTCGTCCGACGCGGTGCCGTGCGCGTGCACGATGTCTCCGTGGTGAGCGGCGTCGGCTACAGCGGATATCGCGGAAGCTCGGCGGACGACACATGGAGCGACGATAATCCGTATATCAAGTCGCAAAGCGAGGATAAGCTTTATCT
>CAYWTG010000126.1:0-4967 GCA_964461155.1 uncultured Ruminococcus sp. | reverse complement strand
GCGCCTCGCAGTAGAAAAATTCCTTCCACTGATCGGCGAGACCACCGCCGAGTGCACCGATTCCGGCTTTAATAAGTCCCATAATGATGACTCCTTTCGATTCACTGTTTATTATTACCGACTTGCCGTCGGCAGATTTGCGTTTTGTGTTGTGCTACGTGAGAAATCTTTTATCCACGCTTATTTATCAATTCTTGAAAACGTCCTCGTTCTTCGCCGAGTACGGATTTCGGTTTTTCGTCGGACGCACGGGTGAGCTTGCCGTGCGCGAGACGGCCGCGAGTACAGCTACATTCAGTATTATCATGAAAAGCCACACAAGTACGGCGGCAAGTGCCCATTTCAGCGAGATGTCGAAGATAAAATGCAAGGCTGTAAGCACAGCGGCGGGAATAAGTCCGTCCGCATTTAAGATTATATTAAACAGCAGATTCGGGAAGAAGCTGCCGCGACTTACTCTTCTCATAACGCGCGACAGCTCATTTCAGACCGCCGCCGAGAACGTACCATTTGTGATCGGACACGTCCATGGCGTATGTCGCATCAAACGACACTGCGTATTGCTTTTCGCAGACGAAGCCGTCCTCGCCCGAAAGCCCGAGCTCAAAGCGTACCGTCGGCTGATCGTATAAATAATAATGCGACGCGAATATCAGAACATATCCGCTGTCAACGGCGTTCTGTATCTCGGGAAAATCGCGTAGGAGCATTTCATGCGCTTCGCCGATGTGTCGTCTGATATCGTCGAGCGTGAGATCAAAACACCCCTCGCTCAGCGCGACGCTCCAAGCGTTCTCGAGAGACAGTGTAGGGTAAAATTCGCGCGTGACGTCTCCGTCGGTCACGACAGCAAGCACGCTCGGCAGAACGTCACTTTCATTTGCTCGTAGAATGAGCGGCGCACCGTCCGTTACCGTGCAAAGCGCGTCGTCGCGCAGGACTTTTATCTCGCCGTTTTCGTCAATTGACGTCGCGAACAGCTCAAGCGTCGCCGTGCGACTTTGCGGGAGGATCAGGAAAAGCTGCTCGCCGCCCGCGTTGAACAGCTCCGCATCGGCGAAAAACGGATATTCCTTGCAAAACGGCGTCTGCTCGAAATAGCTTCGCACCTCCTCGTCCGAGAGCTCGCCCTCGATGTACTCCGCAAGGGCGATCCCGACGTCGCATCCCGCGTCGGCGATCTTCCGTCGAAGCACGGACAGCTCGAGATCTTCGACGTCTGCGTTATCGTCGGTGACGGCCGAGGTGACATCTGTATTATCCGTTTCCGTATCCGTATTTTGACTTTCGGATGTGACGGCATCTTTGTTTGCCGTATCAGACGGAGAGTCGGTGTGCGAGGCATCTTTATCAGTGCAGGCGGAGCACAGAGTGAGCGCGAGCAAGACGGCGAGTGCGGTCAGTCGTTTCTTCATAATATAATATTCTCCGTTCGTTTATGTTAGCTTTTTCAAAAACATCAAAAAGAATCCGTTTGACGCTTTTGAAAAAGGAAAAGAGCATCTGGCGGCGGCGATGGTACTCGCCACCGCCCGAGGTGTGCTTTTCGTGTTACTTATTTTTTGGAAATCAAGACTTTTTCGGTCGTAACCGAGACTTTTGAAATACGGTTGAGTATTGCGGCGATCTGTGCGCGGGTCGCTTTCTCGAGCGGCTCGAGCGTGGTGTCGGTCATTCCCTTGATGATACCGCGATTTACCGCCCACTTGAACGGCGTTACGGCATATGAGGGGATCTTGTTTGCATCCTTGTAGGAGGAGATGTCCGCAAGCTCGGACACGTCTTCACCCTTGTAGGCGTAATATCTGTACAGGATTGTCGCCATTTGCTCACGCGTGATCTCGTCTTCGGGGCCGAATTTTCCGTTTCCGTAGCCGCCGACTATTCCGTTAGCGGTAGCCCAGCGGATCGGGTTGTCGTAGTAGAATCCGGTCTTTACGTCCTTAAACGCGTTGTCGTTTGTGACTTCGGGGCTTCCCTCGAGTCTGTAGAGAACGGTAACGAACATTCCGCGAGTCGTGGTGGTGTTCGGCTCAAAGAGAGTTTTCGTCACGCCGTTCATCAGACCGTTTTTATATACGAAGAGAACGTCGTTATAGAACCAGTTCTTTGCCTTTACATCCGTGAAAGGAAGCTTGAACTCTGCCGGCGGTTTTATCGTGATGGCGGCACCCCTGACCGAGCCTGTGTGATTTTCCGCTGTGACAACGACTCGGAGCATGAGCTCTTTATTTTCCGATCCGGAGGGAGTCAGCTTTACATAATTGTCCGTCAGTGTCGGAACATCCAGCCAGGTGCGACCGTTGTCGATGGACGCCTGCCACTGATAGCTCAATCCGGAGATCGACTGCGAGGTGAGGAAGCTTGCGATGATGTACTTTGAGGAATCGGTTTCCGAAGCATCAATGGTTTTGTAATCGATCTTACCCTGAAGCTTTGTCGCCTCCTGTACTATGAACGACTTGCCGTTGACGGTTCCGGCACTGTAATACGGCGAGCTTACCGTAACTCGTATGAGTGCTCCCTCGAGATTATCCGTGGGGGTGAAGGTGGCGTCCGTCGCATCGGGAATGTCGATGAACATTTTAGTTCTCGTGTTGTAGATCTGCCACTGATAGCTTAACATCGAGGAAGAAGATGCGTTGGTGTCTGCGACAGCCGTGATCGAAACTCCGACGCGTGCTTCGTCAGCGGAGTAGGTAACGCTTCCCGTCAGCTTTGTGTTGCTTATGGCTTTTACGGTAAAGGATTTTTTTGTCTTGAACTGACAGTCGGTGGTGTCTATAAGAGTAGAAGGACGCTTAAAGATGTTGTGGACGTTTTCGACACCCTCGGCGAGCATGGTAGAGCTGTTATATGAGCCCTCGGTGACCGTGCTGTACGGGCTTATCGTAAAGGGTGTCGTTGACACGGTGGAGGAGTCCTCGGTGGTCTCGAGGATGACCTCGCCGTTAGTGAGGTCGATGCGCGACTTTGAGACGCCTGACTTGCTTTTGAAGTTAAATACAGACGAGCCCAGTGCGGACAGCTTGACGTTGCTGTCTTTTATTTGGAGACCGTATACAGCGTCGCCGGAGGACTTCTCGTCAAGAGCGGCGTCACCTATCGGAAGACCGGCCATGATATTGAGCTTCGAGTCCTGGATGAGCACACCGCGGTGGCGCGACAGGATACCAAAGGTCTTTGTAAAGTCTGTGTCCTTAACATTCTCGAAGTAAGCGGTCGTTTGATCAATGACGTTAAGATTAACAATGCTGTTGTTTTTAATAACAACTCCGGGATTATCGGATACCTCCGAGCAGTCTTCTATGCCGCGGGTTACGGGACGAGCGTAAGCGGCGTTATTATTAAAGGAGGCGTTGTCGAAGATTACCGCAGGTTCGGTGGAAAAAGAAGAATCTTTAGAGACGACCGTACCGCCGGTATATATTGCCTGAGTACTTACGCTCGCATACAAATAACCGCAGTTGACGGGAGATAAGCCCATATCGTAGGAAGAGTCTTTCAATATGACCTGACCGTTCGTGTACTTCAATTCTTCTTTTTTTGCATCCTTGAAGGTTTCCGGATCAGCCTCGTTGTATATGCCGTAGTAGAATATGGAATCCTTGTACGCATCGACGTATTCGTCTTTTAATGCTGTGGTGTACATACATGAGTCAATATGCGAATTGGTACTTGAGCCGAAGATAAAACGAGAATTGTTTTTCAGCTCTATCTTTCCGCCCTGCGTATGCAAGCCGTAGAAATGGCTGTCGGGCGTATAGTTCGGAGTACCGTCCTTGCTGACGATTTTCCATGAGCCATTGTCGGAAGAGTCGCAGTCGAAAGAAATATCCACTCTGGAATCATTGATGCTTATACCTTTGTGGGCGCGTATTCCGAATGCTGTCAGTCTTGCTTGACCGCTCGGATCTGCCGCCGGATTCACAAGGTTGTTGATGTGCGTATCGATGCCGTCAATGTTCACCGTTTCGGCATAGATAGCCACCGGCAGTGAATAATAGTCCGTTGAACGGTGTGTGTATTGGTTGATATTGATACTCGGACGGTAATCATGGGTATTAAGACCGCGGATCGTAAGGTTTATGCCGGGTGCGTGTATTGCGGCGATGCCGTCGTAGATATCGTCTCCGTAGCTGTTAAGGTGCAAGGAAGTCGTGGTCTCGATTACCACATCGTTTCCCTTAGAGGTGTCGGTGATGTCGATTACGATGCTTGCGATATTCGAGAATACCACGTAACCGTAGTCACTTTTGCTGTTGCCGTCGTCGAGCGAGAGAAAATATTTCCCGTCCGTATATTTGAGCGAGATCTCGCCCTGAGCTTTGCCGGTATTGTAGTCATAAGTACGGGTCTTGTAAGTTGAGCCTCGGTTCAGCGTTTTGATGACGTTGTGGTTCTTGTCAAGCAGCATTACCCGGATGGGCGATGACGACGCTGCTGCAAGTGCCGTTATCGGCACGGCTGACACGACCATGATGATCATAAGAAGCAGACAAAGCAGCTTTGAGAGTTTGCGTTTCATTTGATTTCCTCCGTTTGATTAAAAATATTTTTTCGGCAACAGAGCCGAGCGTGAGCTGTGAGAGGGCGTCCTCCGGTGCCGCAAGCAGGCAAAAAAATGTAAGGATTATTGCGCGGTTTTTATTGACGGCATCGGGAAACTGTGGTATACTTTATTTGACGATATTTAATATTATGTGTACGAAGTTATTATGTATACGAAGTATATATGTGTACGAATCGAAACTTAGTTTGCGAGTTAACACTCGGGGTGAGCATTTTTGCTTCATTGGCGTGACGGCATAGCTTCCTTGCAAGGCGCAAGGCGGAAACCCCGATGATGTGTTAAGCTCTGCAAGCGTCTATATCCTCCTTCGACCTCTTGCTAATATGATTATACGGCTAATTTCCCCTTTTGTCCCCCTCAAAAACCCTCAAATTGGGGGGGATGAGGACAAAAA
>CAYWTG010000125.1:0-4977 GCA_964461155.1 uncultured Ruminococcus sp. | reverse complement strand
AACTCAGGACACGTGGTTTTGGAGACCACTGCTCTACCAACTGAGCTATACCCCTATATTGCTTTGGAACATTTCTATTATATCACGACAGCGGCCTCTTGTCAAGCACTTTTTGCGATTTTTGCCGTTTTCGCGCCCGATTTTCTCGGAGAGGCGATCTTTTCGCGTCGCAGGATAAAATTTCTCGGCAAATTTCGCTCAAATGGCTTGAACTTACGGCCGATTGGTATTATAATATAATGGGGCAAAAGGTCGAGCCCCGATACAACGTGAAAGGAATGTTTAAATAACTATGCTTAAAACCAAGATCGTCTGCACAATCGGGCCGGCAACAAATAATCCAAAAATGATCGAGAGAATGATCGAGAGCGGTATGAACGTCGCTCGCCTCAACTTCTCTCACGGATCTCATGAGGATCACGCGAAGACCATCGAATATATCAAGGATGCCAGAAAGAAGCTCGGACGCCCCGTCGCGATAATGCTCGATACAAAGGGACCCGAGGTTCGCATCGGCAAGTTCCGTGAGAACTCCGCTCACCTCGAGAACGGAAAAGAGTTCACGCTCACCACGCGCGACATCATCGGCACCGATGAGGCCGTCAGCGTCAGCTATAAGGATCTCCCCGGCCAGATGACCGTCGGCGGTACGATCCTCCTTGACGACGGTAATATCGAGCTTACCGTCAAGAGCATCACAGATACGGATATCGTCTGCGAGGTCGTCGAGGGCGGCGTGCTCAAGAACGGAAAGGGCGCGAACTTCCCGAACGTGCACCTCGATATGCCGCATCTCAGCGAGCGCGACAAGTCCGACATCCTCTTCGGAATCGAGAATGACGTCGATTTCATCGCGGCATCCTTCGTCCGTTGCGGCGATGACGTCATCAATATGCGTAAATTCATAGATTACCACGGCGGACACACCATCCGCATCATCTCGAAGATCGAGAACGGCGAGGGCGTTGACAACTTCGAGCGTATTCTCGCGCTTTCCGACGGCATCATGGTCGCACGCGGAGATATGGGTGTCGAGATACCCTTTGAGCGTCTCCCCGGCCTCCAGAAGCGTTTTATCAACGAATGCTATCGCTCGGGTAAGATGGTAATCACCGCGACTCAGATGCTTGAGTCCATGATCGAGCACCCGAACCCGACAAGAGCCGAGATCACCGACGTTGCAAACGCGGTCTTCGACGGAACCTCCGCAGTTATGCTCTCCGGCGAGACTGCTGTAGGTAAGTATCCCCTCCGCGCGATCGAAGTTATGGCAAAGGTCGCTCATCAGGCTGAGCGCGACGCGTTCGAGATGAAAGCCTACGGCTCCGACTACGTCATGGACTTCTCCGATACAACAAACGCCATGTGCGACGCCGCTTGCACCACCGCACGTGATATTCACGCAGAGGCGATCGTGGCACTCACTCTCACGGGAAAGAGCGCGCGCAGAATGTCGAAATTCCGCCCGATCACTCCCATCGTTGCCGCAACTCCGAGCAAGAAGACTTACAATCAGCTCGCGCTTTCGTGGGGCGTTTACCCCGTGCTCGCGCTCAATCAGCCCGATTTCGACAGACTTTTCCGTCACGCGATCGACTGCGCAAAGCAGCTTGACCTCGTCTCCGAGGGAGACCGCGTGGTAATCGTCGGCGGTCTCCCGCTTGACGCTCCCGGAAATACCAACATCATCAAGGTCGAGACAGTAAGCTCGAGAGGCTGAGTTAAAAGCATATAAATACCCCGTCCGTGTCGGCAAACTCCGCACAAGTCCGTTTTAAGATGACTTGTGCACCGACGCGGGCGGGGCTTCGTTTTGTATCGATTTTTGATGCGCGGACGCTTCTCACCGTTTGGGGAGAAAGCACGATGTTCCATCGCACGCACGCGTCGCACGCAGACGCCATGCGCCGCCGCTTCGCACGGCCAAGAGGACAAACGGCGGACTCGTCCTGCGTCTTACACGGCGCACGCAGACGCTCCGTGCAGTCGCTTCGGCCAATCACGCAGACCGAAGTCATCTGCCTCCGCAAAGCCGCACACGCGCGTCAGAGCGGCATATCTTGAGCTTATATATCCTCGGGCATCAAGTGACGCTCGCTTCCGCGGAACGCGCTCGCACGCGTGCCGCTCTGCTCTCCGAAGAGCTCGCACAGCCGTCGCTCGGTGTACTCGCAGTCGTATGTCTGATATCTCAGATGAAGCACGTCAGACTCGCCGAGACGCGTTGAGAAGCGTTCTCCGACGGGGTGTCTGACCGACAGCACGACGCACGCGGGCGGGAGCATCAGATCACGCGTGTCGCGCCCCACGGCGAAGCTTCCGCTTTTGACCTCGTACAGCGCGTCAACGATCTCGCAGTGTGAGTCTTTGCGCTCTGCGGCGAGCTTTTTCTCGATTACGATATCGCTGAATGCACACTCGCCCGACAGCTCAACCGTCAAGAAAGCGACGACGGCGGCGATCACGGCGGAAAGAAGCGAAGTCGGAGCGAGCAGGCACTCCGCACCGAAAGTTATCGCCATGACGGGAGTGCGCGAAAACGCGCTCATGAACGCGATCATGCCGAGGGCGACGGCACGCGCGTAATACTCATCGGGAAGAAGTGAGCAGGCGATGAAAGCCTTTGCGGTGAGCGAGCCGATTATCGCGCCGACGGCAAGAGTCGGGAGGAAAAGTCCGCCCGTGACGCCGATATTGTTCGTGAGTATAAGAAGTATCACGCGCACGGCGAGAACCGCAAGGAGTACGTACCATACGGACGGATCCTCCAAAACTTCTTCAACGAGCCCGTGGCCGGATCCCGTAAGGTCGGCCGACAGATATCCCGTAAGCGCGCAAAGCGCGAATACGGCTGCGCATTTTACTCCGAGGGGGATGCGCGAGATCTTCTTTGAAGAGACGGCTGAGCTCACGACGCGGTAAAGCTTCGTGAAGACGACAGCGCAAAGTCCGCACACGATGCCGGGGAATACGGCGTACCATATGCCGTCGAGAGGCGCGCTCAGGACGAGATCGAAGTTAAAGAGTGTCGCGCTGATGCCCGTGAGGCTCGACGCCACTGCGGACACGACAGTCGACGCCGCGACGCTGACCGCCGAGGTGATAAACAGCATCGGAGTGTACTTGCGGTGCGCTTCCTCTATAGCGAAGATGATACCGCTGAGCGGAGCACACGTCGCCGCCGCGAATCCCGCGCACGCGCCGCCTGTCATGATGTAGCGGTCATACGCGCGAAAACGCTCGCCGAAGAGCGACAACGTGCCGCGGCCGACCGCGCATCCCATCTGCACGCTCGGCCCCTCGTTTCCGAGCGGGATGCCGCCGAGATATGTAAGCATGGCGGACGGGAATACCGTGAGGATGCTTTTTATGGGCTTGAAGTCGAAAAGTCCGCGCACGAGAGCGACAGCCGTCGGAATGCCGCCGCCGCGCGAGCTCGGCTCGACGGAGAGAAGAGCTGCGGCAAGAAGGCCGAGCAGGGCACAGCCGACAACTAAAATAGGCAACAGACGCACGTCGGCGCGCACGGCTGAGTAGATCTGCCCGGACAGCGCGATGACCTTGTTAGAGAGCAGCTTGAACACAAAGATGAGCGCGCCCGCAAGCGCACCCGTGAGCGCGGAAAGGCCGAGCGCGGGGAGAAGTGCTCCTCTCGGCGATTCCGAGGATCGGTTTTTCATTTGAGTCTCCTTTCACCGACACACGGCGGGATGAATTTCGCGCCGCCGAATATAAAACGCGACACTGAGCTTTCGGCGGGCATTAAATAAAACTACCCTCGCGAGGATAGCTACCTATATATTATATTGTACCACTATTTTTACATGGATTCAATGTCGATATTAATGATAATCACCCGCGCGGCGGCGGGACGTTGGGTGAAGTATTGACAAAAGGGCGTTTCCGTGTTAAAATACAAAGTAACAAAAGCAAGGCCGCACGGCCGAACGGAGGAAAATATGATAAGAAGAATATCCGCGCTCTTTCTGGTGCTTGCGATGACGACAACGCTCGCGCTTTGTTCATGCGGAGACGGCGAAAGCAAAGGAGACACGGCGACGACGGAAGTCGAGCTTACGGAGTTTGAGATGGACGAAAGCGTCGTCATCGACAATGATGACTGCAAGCTTACCGTTACGGGGCTTGAGCAGTGCGTGGTTGAGGGAAGCGAAAGACGCGCTCACGAGCTGTCGCTTGCGCTCGAGAACCGCACCGAGGAGACCGAGATAATATTCTACATCGAAAGCGCGTACGTGAACGGAGTCGAGTGGAAGTCGTTCTTCTCGGAGTTCGTCGCGGCGGGCGAGAGCAATGAAGCGACGGTGTATTTCGGAACAAATGAGTTCGGAGACGCCGAGATCGATGTCGTAAGCGAGATCGAAATAAAATTTGCGGCATACGACAACACGAACGGAAGCTCCGAAGTCCTCGGCGAGGGAAGCGTACACCTGTACCCGAAGATCGCAGAATAAAATCGGAGCGCATCCGCAAAATAACGCAAAGGGAGGGGCACAGCTCCTCCCGTTTTTTATATGAGGTGCGCGGAGGGGGAGACGCCCAAAGGCTCTGCCTTTGGAATCCGCAAGCTTTTTGAAAAAAGCTTGACCAAAAACTTTGGGAAAGGGGACAAGCTCCGTCGAGAACCCTTTTCAAAGTTTTCGCCCGCCTTTTTTCAAAAAGGCGGCGGGGTCTTGGGGCAGAGCCCCGAGTCGCATTCCGCAGAATGCGAAATACCCATGCGTCAAAGAGGGTGTCGGGGCGCGAGCCCTGACGGAGATTAGTCTTGAGTTGAAAAGCGTGAGGAGCAAGCCTATCCCGCGAAGAGTACGCCCAAAGGCTCTGCCTTTGGAATCCGCAAGCTTTTTGAAAAAAGCTTGACCAAAAACTTTGGGAAAGGGGACAAGCTCCGTCGAGAATCCTTTACAAAGTTTTTCGCCCGCCTTTTTTCAAAAAGGCGGCGGGGGTGTGGGGGCAGCT
>CAYWTG010000124.1:0-4983 GCA_964461155.1 uncultured Ruminococcus sp. | reverse complement strand
TCAAGTCTCAGCTCCGCACCGTTATCAAGAAGTACAATGCTGCCGTTGAGGCAGGCAACAAGGATGAGGCTACCGCAGCATATAAGCTCGCTGTCAAGAAGATCGACCAGGCTGCAGCTCGCAACATCATCCACGCCAACAAGGCTGCTCGTCATAAGAGCCAGTTCACAAAGATGCTCAACAACATCTAAGTCAAATATTCACCCGACGCCTAACCCACGTCGGGTGTTTTTCTTTTCCCGTGACCGCGCCGCCGCTTTTTCACGTCGATCGGTCGCGGCAGTTTCCCGAATAACGCGACCATTCGCAAAAACAGAACCGATATTTGCAGCGACAAGTCGACAAATGCTGAAATCTCAGCATTTTTATGCCGAATACTGTTGCTATTTGGCGCGATGCGTGATATAATGACATCAGTAAAAACGATAAAGTGCAGTCAATTGCGAGGTATGTGAAAATGGCCGCAAGCTATAAGAAACTATTTAAACTTTTGATCGACCGCGATATGAAAAAGAAAGAGCTCGCCGAAAAAGCCGGCATCAGCATCGCCACCATCACAAAGATGGGCAAAGACGGTGCCGTTGTGTCGAGCGACGTTCTTGTGAAAATATGCACGGCTCTCGGATGCACCATGGACGACATCGTCGAGATCGTACCCGAACGGAAGGAGAACTGAAATGGAAACATTTAAGCTCGGTGAACTGTTCTGCGGCCCCGGAGGGATCGCGTGCGGTGCTCTGCGTGCGAAAAGCGACGACGGTTCGCTTGCGATCGAGCACGCGTGGGCGAATGATTACGACGCGGACACGTGCGAGACGTATCGTAGGAATATATGCCCGGACTCCCCCGAAACGGTGCACTGCGCCGATGTGCGTGAACTTGACATAAAGAAGCTCGGAAAGATCACGGCTTTCTGCTACGGCTTCCCGTGCAACAGCTTCTCAAACGTCGGTGAGCACAGAGGATTTGAAAACGAGAAGTTCGGACAGCTCTACTGGTACGGTATCGAAGTTTTGAAAACATATAAGCCTCGGTGGTTCGTTGCGGAAAACGTCTCCGGAATACGCTCCGCAGGCTCGGGGGATTTTGGAATCATCCTGAGAGATATGCGCGCGGCGGGGTATAAACTGAATGTTCATCTATACAAAGCCGAGGAATACGGCGTGCCTCAAACAAGGCACAGAGTCATTATTGTCGGCATTCACGAGGATGAGCACGTGAAGTACAGGGTTCCCGATCCTAAGATGTATGCCGACTGCGACATAAGCGCAAAGACCGCGCTTGCCGATATTCCGCACGACGCTCCGAATAACGAAGTGCGAAAGCTTGCTGATAAGGTCGTGAGAAGATTATCTTACATCAGACCCGGCGAAAACGTGTGGCAAGCGGAAGAAAGGCTCGGTGACAGCTTCCCGAGCGAACTTAAAATCCACACGAAAACGAAGATCAGTCAAATATACCGAAAGCTTGACCCGAGCAGACCCGCATATACTGTAACGGCGGCGGGTGGCGGTGGCACGTTTATGTATCACTGGACAGATCGAGAGCTGACGAACAGAGAGCGAGCGAGAATACAAACTTTCCCCGATGATTACGAATTCGTCGGCAGTTACGGCAGCGTCAGAAAGCAGATCGGCATGGCTGTGCCGTGCAAGCTGTCGGAAGTTGTTATGACCGCCGTGCTGAACAACTTCGCCGGGATCGAGTACCCGTTCGTCAAAGCAAATATGGAGGAAGACCTATGATCCCGAAAACCGTCGGCGTTTTGGGCATTCCGACATTTATCACATCTGATTTTGACGAACCGGTCTTATACGCTCCCGCAAGATCGGAAGCCGCGTGTCCGTGTTCGTCACTGAAGATAATTACCGCTTTTACCGATTGTGAGCGCATTTCGACTCACATGATCAAACTCTCCGAGGGGATGAAAAACTCTCGTTTTATCAAAGGATTGTCGGTTGAGATCATACTCGGCATGACGAAATCAAGCCTATCTCAAAAGAAGCATGAGGACATCTGCCGTTTGATCCGCTTTCTCAACACATCAAAAGGAATGCCGCGCGTCTCGTGCAGATACATTTGCAACGGCTCGGAAGTGCATTCAAAAGTGTATGTGTGGTCATATTCGGATGAGAATGGGGAAGATGTGCCGTATGTCGCTTTCTGCGGTTCTTTAAACTATACCATGAATGCTTTTTACAAGCGCAGAGAGTCTGTCGGTATGTGCAACCCTATCGAAGCATATTGCTATTACGGCGAGCTTCTCTCCGACACGATCGACTGCTTTGACCCTTCGGTTTCGGAAAAGTTAAAGAATGTTATCAACAACACCGCGGACTGTTTTGCAGAGCCCGATAACTCCGAAATGGACTATCTTGCTTATGACGGAGAAACGCCGACAGACACGCTGAAAGTCTCGCTTTTGAGAGCGGACGGCAGTGACACGGGATATGGCTCGGGCATTAACTGGGGCATTCGCAAAAACGGAACAAAGCGCGACCCGAACCAGGCATATATCCCGTATAATCACAAGGATAAAAAGGCGGGCTTTTTCCCGGACAGAAAGAACCCAGATGACGAAAATTGCCCGATGTTTAAGGTTATCACGAGGGATTTCGGTTCCTTTCATATGAGAATGGCACAGCAGGGAAACAAAGCCCTGCATAGCGTGGAAAGCAACGCGATCTTGGGCGAATGGATCCGCAAAAGAATCGGCGCGCCGACAGGCGGATATATTACAAAGCAGATGCTTGAGCTTTAAGGAAAGACGTACGTCACGTTCAGAAAATACGCGGATGGGACGTATCTTTTGGATTTTTGATACGCAAAATTGTTCGATGAGATCAATATCTACGTAAAGATAACACCGTCTGACGACACGGCGACGGTATTATCGAAAGATACAAAAAAGCACCTCGATCGTCTCTCGATGATCGGGGTGCTTTATGCGGATGAAGGGACTTGAACCCATATGAAATTGCTTTCACCAGAACCTGAATCTGGCGCGTCTGCCAATTCCGCCACATCCGCATGGGTAAAACTCAACACACGTGGCGTTCGACTTTAATATTATACCACAGCTTTCAGCGAAATTCAAGTACTTTTCACAATATTTTTTGCCGCCGTTGCAGTGCCTATATGAGACGGAGAGAACCGGACAAAGCAAGTGTGCCAATGGATAAAGCCGATCTGCTGTGCAGACGCAGTTTTCTGCTTTATTTGTCTTCGGATTTCAGTTTAATGTACATCTCACGTGTCATTATATTCGTGTGACCGACGCGGATCTCGTTCATCAGCGGAACGGGGACTTCACTGCAGCTGTGGTGATATGCAAAACCTATCTTTTCCTGCGCATGGCGAGATTTTTCGTTTCCGTCGTAATATCCGCACCAAACACATCTCATGCCGAGTTCTTCAAATGCGCGGTTGAGAAGTGCGCGTGCCGCCTCGGGAATATAGCCTCTGCCCCAAAACGGCCGCCCGAGCCAAAAGCCCAGCTCACATTCGTCCTCGCGTGCAGTCATGTCGGTGTGACCGCACAGCCTGAGCTCGATCGCGCCGATCGCGTCGTCCGAGTCTTTTTCGCATATGCAGTAGCACTCCGCACCCGAGAGCGCGTTTTTTATGATATCCGAGCTTTCCGCAACGCTTTTGTGTGCCGACCAACCCGCTGCGGGACCGACTGCGGGGTCTGAGGCGTATTTATAAAGCATTTCGGCGTCGTCCGCTCTCCATTTTCTCAAAGCGAGACGTTCTGTCTGAATTTCCACTTTGTGCACTTCCTTTTTTTGCGTTTTGATTTTTAAATATTATACGTCGCACCCGTTCAAAAGTCAATACGTGCGGCTCAGCTATTGAATTTCAGACGCGTTTCATGTATAATTATATCATATGCTTGTCATTTGACGATTTTCACTCGGAGAGGAAGTGTAATACAGTGAAGCTCAGTGTCAAAAACTGCGTCAAAGCGGGAGCTACGGTGTTTTTAACTTATTTGTGCATCAGCTATTGGAAACCGCTTGTTGGGATAATATCGAAAATAATAGGTGCGGCGTCTCCGCTTTTCATCGGATTTTTCATCGCATATATCGTAAACATACTCATGAGCTTTTATGAGAGAGTGCCGATACCGAAGAAAAGGGAAAAGTCGAAAAGCTCGCCCGCGCGTCGTGTTATTTGCATGATACTCGCGCTTTTGACGCTCGTCGGAGTCATCGCGCTCGTTGTCGGACTCGTGATCCCGGAGCTTATTTCATGCGTCACGTTCCTTATTTCCGAAATACCTCCCGTGATCGAGGAGTTTATCGGAAGTGACTTCGTAAAAGAGCACCTGCCAGAGGACTGGCTCGATCAGCTTGCATCCGTGAACTGGAAAGAGCATTTGCAGAACATCGCCGGCTTTGTTGCAAGCGGTATCGGCGGTGTTGCCGACATCGTGATAAAGACAGTCTCGTCTGTTTTCTCGGTGATAGTTTCTGCGTTCATCGGCATTATTTTCGCGATATATCTTCTCATGGGTCGCGACAAGCTTCTGTCTCAGATACGCCGCCTCATGGGCGCATATCTGCCGCGAAAGATCACAAGCCGCGTCCATTACGTCGCACGCATAGTGAACGACAGCTTTAAACGGTATATCGTCGGCCAGTGCACGGAGGCCGTGATACTCGGCGGGCTTTGTACCGTCGGAATGTTCATCTTCCGCTTTCCGTACGCCGCGATGATCGGTGCACTAATCGGCTTTACCGCTCTCATCCCGATAGCGGGAGCGTATATAGGTGCCATCGTGGGTGCCGTGATGATTTTGACGGAGTCACCCGTCAAGGCGTTTCTTTTTATAATATTTATAATAGTGCTTCAGCAGCTTGAGGGTAATATAATCTATCCTCGCGTTGTCGGACGCTCGATCGGACTTCCGGGACTTTGGGTTCTCGCGGCGGTCACGGTCGGCGGCGGCCTTTTCGGCATCTTCGGTATGCTCATAGG
>CAYWTG010000123.1:0-5030 GCA_964461155.1 uncultured Ruminococcus sp. | reverse complement strand
TTCGCGTTTTCTTTCGTGAAAGAAAACGCACTAAGAAAGCCTTCATAGTCCGCACATTACACGCCCACTCCTTGCGGGAGTGCGCGATAATGCGCTCCCTAAAGAAGCTTTACCACGGCTCGAAGTTTCGCGCGGTCAGATAACTGACCGCTTTGCCCGTCACACGAACCGAGTTCGGCGGTACGATATGTTCGTGTAGTAGCTCGCACGGAGTCCACGCCGCGCAGGGGTGCGATGGTGGCGGTAGTAGTTGACCGCGTGGAGTTTTGCCGTGTCGCTTGCTTACGGGCGACAAGCTTGGGGTGGAGTTTCGCAGACTTTGCGCGTAGAGTTTGCTGGGGACGTTCGTTTGCGTGGCGACAAACTTGAGGTTGAGTTTCGCAGATTTGCGCGTGGCGTATTACGGCGCGGAAAAAGGCTTTTCCTCGGAGTTCTTCCTCGGAGAGCCTTTGGGGTGATTTGATTTTCGGTTCGTTTCGGCGTTCGCGTTCGCTTGCGCGGTCTTTATTTGTTCCTTACGCCCTCGCCGCCCTCGAAGAACAGGGCGAGCGTGCCGGGACCTACGTGGGCTCCGGTTACGGGCTCGTAGCAGACCGTTATTATCTCCGCCGGGGGAGACGTGTGCTCTCTCAGCATTTCCGCCAGAAGCTCCGCGTCTTCGGGACATCCCGCGTGAGCGATCCCGACCGTTTGGTGTCCCGGTCTGACGGCGAGCGCGTCGTATTTTTCATACATCGCGCGTATCGCGCGGCGTCTGCCTCGCGCCGTGGCGAAGTTTACGATCTTTCCGTTTTCATCGCCTTTCAAAAGCGGCTTTATCGAAAGCGCGCTTCCGAGCAGAGCTCCGATCCCCGACAGGCGGCCGTTTCTCTTCAGGTGCATGAGATCTCCGACGGTGAATACCTGATACATACGGTGAACGAGCGAGCCGGTCTTCTCTGCGACGTCGTTTATTCCTCGTCCCTCGTTTCTCCACCGCGCGGCGCAGATGACGGGAATGCCTTCGCCGAGTGACGCGCCGAGCGTGTCTATTCTGATTATCTTCCGCTCGGGATACTTTTCCGAGAGGTGAGCGGACGCGATCTTCGACGACGCAAACGAGCCGCTGACGCCCGACGACATTCCGATATACAGAACGTCGTGCCCGTCGGCGAGCGCGGCCTCAATGTACTCGATATATCGCGCGGGATTTATCTGCGAGGTTTTCGGCATCACTCCGTGCTTCATCGCGTTGTAGTACGCCTCGCCGTCAAAGTGCGAGATGTCCTCGCAGATGTGCTCTTTTCCGTCTATGAAATACGAGAACGGAATGACGCGGATGTTTAACTCTTCCGTGATCTCGCGAGTGAGGTTTGCCGACGTGTCGGTGAATATTTCAAATGACATTTTTCAGTCTCCTTTTTTCTTTTCATGCTTTGAGCCCGCTGTGACGGCTCGTTTTCACGCTTTCAGTATACCACACGCCCGAGCTTGAAGCAACCTACCGATGATTTCGAGCACTATACTCTCGAAAAATGCGCGGTAGAGCCCGCGAAAGGCCACTCTACGCACGGTAGAGCGCACATTTTTGCTGTTTTTGGCATAAACTTAATACAAAATGCGGCCGCGCGGAGGAGGATAGCTCGGAGTCATGCTCGTTTTGATACGCGACATCGCGTTTTCGCTGTTCTTTGTTTTCGGGGTTTACAGTGCCCTCGGTGAGGCAAAGCGGATTTTCGCGAAGATATGCCGTCGGCACTTCCCGATTGACAAAAGATGACGTTGCGGTTATAATTATAGTATAACGTAAAGATAAAATTGCCGTCGTCGCGCGGGCGGGGACATATCGGAGGTGACACTTAATGAAAAATACGGATAACGCGGACATTCTCTCCGGTATCGTTGACACGGTGCATTACCGAAACGATGAAAACGGCTACAGCGTGATAATCGTTGAGGACTCCGAGGGACAGCCCGTGACGGCGGTCGGCATACTTCCGTACGTGAACGAGGGCGACCTTATCACGGCTCACGGCTCTTATGTGAATCACAAGCTTTACGGACGGCAGTTTTCCGTCGAGAGCTTTGAGCGCACGCTTCCCGCAGAGGAAGATGATATCCTTCGCTATCTCGCTTCGGGCGCGGTGCGCGGGATCGGACCTAAGACCGCGCAGAAGATCGTGAAAAAGTTCGGCACGGACAGCTTCGACGTCATCGAAAACAATCCCGAGTGGCTTGCGGATATCCCGGGAATATCGCCGCAAAAGGCGGAGGCCATCGGCGAGAGCTTCAAGAACATATCGGGCTCGCGCGAGTTTATGATGTTTACGCGGGATCTCATGCCGTCCGCCACAGCGATGCGCATATATAAGCGTTGGGGAAACGGAGCCGTCGAGAGGATAAAGAGCGACCCGTACAGCCTCAGCGGAAGCTTTCGCGGGATCGGCTTTAAGAGAGCGGATTTTATCGCTTCCGCGCTCGGACTGCCGCGAGATTCAAAGGAGCGCGTTCGCGCGGGAATATTACACGTGCTGTCGACGGAGGCCTCGCGAAACGGACACACCTGCCTTCCGGTGGCGACTCTTGTCGAATGTGCCGAGGCTCTTTTGTTCGGCGCGGGGACGGCGAGTCGAGAGCTTGTCGAGTCGACCGTTTTTGAGATGGCAGGTGAAAAGAAGCTTTATTTATACACGACGGACGAGGACTCGTTCGCGTATCATCCGTACATATACAAAGCGGAGAGCTACTGCGCCGAGAAGCTCTGCGAGCTGTCGCGCCTTTGCCCGCGTATCGACGAGGAGGACATCGGACTGCTCATCGACAAAAGCGAGAGAGCCTGCGGCATTTCTTACGCGCCGATGCAGAAGCGAGCCATCGCTGATGCCTTGCGCGGGGGTATCATGATACTCACCGGCGGCCCCGGAACGGGAAAGACCACGATCATCAAGGGACTTTTGAATATCTTCGAGTCTCTCGACTACTCCGTGTGCCTTGCGGCACCGACGGGACGCGCGTCGAAAAGGATGAGCGAAGCGACGGGACACGAGGCGAAGACCGTGCACAGACTTCTTGAGATGGAGTGGAGCGAAGACGGTGAAGCAAGATATATGCGATGTGAGTCGAACCCGATCGAGGAGAGGGTTATAATAGTCGACGAGGCGTCTATGATGGACGTGCTTCTCACGGAGGCACTGCTCCGCGCACTTCGCGGCGGTTGCAGACTCATACTCATCGGCGACAGCGACCAGCTCCCGTCCGTCGGCTGCGGAAACGTGCTTGCGGACATAATCGCCTCGGAGTGCTTCCGCGTCGTGCGGCTCGACCGCGTCTTCCGCCAGAACGATGAGAGCCGCATCATCACGAACGCGCATCGCATAAATATGGGACAGCTTCCCGAGATATCCTCGAAGGGAACGGACTTTTTCTTTCTCGAGCGACACGGGGACGAGCAGACGGCAAAGACCGTGTGCGAGCTTGTGACCGTCAGGTTGCCGAAGACCTACGGACGCGGGATTTCGGAAAAGATACAGATAATCACGCCGTCTAGGCGCGGAGCGGCGGGAACGGAGAGCCTCAACGCGATACTGCAAGCGTCGCTGAATCCCCCGTCCGACGCAAAGGGTGAGAAAAAGAGCCGAAGCGTCACGTTTCGCGCGGGAGATCGCGTGATGCAGACGAAGAACAACTATCAGCTTGAGTGGTCGACCACTCGCGGCGAGAGCGGATTCGGCGTGTACAACGGAGATATCGGCATAATAGAGACTGTCGACAACGAGAGCGAGAGCGTCACGGTGAACTTCGACGACCGCAGATGCGAATACGACTATTCGATGCTCGAGGAGCTTGAGCACGCGTACGCCGTGACCGTGCACAAGAGTCAGGGAAGCGAGTACCCCGTGGTGATAATCCCGCTTTATAACTGCGCGCCGATGCTTCAAACTCGAAATCTGCTTTACACGGCGGTGACGCGTGCGGAGAAGATGGTCATCCTCGTCGGCGAGCGAACGGTGCTTTCAAATATGGTCGAAAACGATTACCACGCCGACAGATGCACGATGCTCTCGCGGATGATAAAAGCGGAGGCGTCGCTTTGAGTAAGCTTTCACGATTTTTACGCGCGGCGCATGAGCTCTTCTTCCCGACGCTTTGCGCTTCGTGCTCGGATGTGTCGGGCGGCGAGACCTTGTGCGAGGCGTGCTTTGAAAAATATTCCGCAGAGAAAAAGACGTCCTGCCGCCGATGTCACCTTACGGCGGATAGCTGTCGCTGCAATCTCCCGAGCGGACTTGATGATGTGATCTGCGGCACGTTTTACACGCACTACGACGCAAGCAGTCCGCGTGTGACCGAGCGACTGATGTACACCTTGAAGCGCGAGAGTCGAGATGACCTTTGCGAGTTCTTCGCGAGAGAGGTCGCCTCGGCGGTGATGAAGCACATTCTCTCGCACGGCGGGAAAGTCGAAGACTATGTCATAACGTACATCCCGCGAAGCGAGGCGGCACTCAAGCACTACGGCTTCGATCACGCGCGCCTTGTCGCCGAGAGCATATCCCGCCGCACGGGGATCAAGCTCGAGAGCTTTTTCGTAAGAAACGGCGGCGCACAGCAGAAGACGCTCACTCAGGACGAGCGAAAGCGTAATGCCGAAAGCTCGATTGTGGCACTTGATGGCGCGAAATGCCGCAAGAAGGTGCTGTTATTTGACGATATCATGACAAGCGGCGCAAGTGTTACGCGCGGCGCACAGCTTCTTTTTTCGATGGGAGCCGAAGAGGTGATCCCGACGCTCATCGCGCGAAGCAGGCAGTAGGCAGAAAATCCGCTCGGCGGGGGGCAAAGGCGAAAAACGCATCATGCCGAGCGGCGCTTCGATGAGCTGTGTATCTGCGGAGTGTGATGTGAGTTCGGCGCGGAAATTCGATTTTCGAGCCGCACGCGCCCGTTTTACGCGAAAAATTTCGTTTTTTTGAAATTTGCTATTGACAAAACGTCAAAGCTGTGGTATTATATTAAGGCATCAAGGTTGAGTGCGGGTGTAGTTCAATGGT
>CAYWTG010000122.1:0-5068 GCA_964461155.1 uncultured Ruminococcus sp. | reverse complement strand
AAAAACGACTTGACAAAGTGAAAAGCAAGTGATATACTGAAAGCGTAAACAGGTGTTGGAAGGAGGCGGATCAGTTGCGAGAAAAGATTGCTTTTGGAAAGGCTGTGCGCCGTCACAGAATGTGCCATTCTGCAAATGAATATCCCCTCATTTTCGTCATACGCGGCGCATAGTTCACATAAGTAATGAGTGAGCTATGCGCTTTGTTGCCTAAGAGAGGCACGGTAACTCATAAAAAGACCGAAAACTGTTATACAGGAGTATAAAACATGAAGGTAACAAGAAAAGTTGCCGTCGGTCTTCTGTTGATCTTGCTTACACTTTGCGTCGTCGCTCCGCTCGGGATAAATGCGTCGGATGTGAAACTTACCACACCGTCGGACGAACTGCCCGAGACCTCGGAGCTTGAGACGGTCGAAAGTGCAGTGCCCGCATATCTTTCGCTGATCGATCGTGAAAGCGCGGAGGAGTACGGACACATCGGCAGAGTTGAAAACCGCGAAAGCGGACTGAACTCGATCGTTATGCGGAATAGCGACGGGACAATGACCGAGTATATATTCTCGGAAAACGTAAAATACGTAGACGAAAACGGCGAGATCCGTGACAAAAAGCTTTCGCTTGAACCTGTGAGCGAAAAAGGCACGGATTACGCGTACAAAACGAGCGAAAACGACGTCAAGGTGTATTTCCCGAACGCGCTCGGAAATGCCGACGGAGTCAAGCTTAAAAACGGAGAAGTCGAGATAGAGCTTGTTCCGATCGAGACGGGATCAAACGGCGATGTCGCCGTGATGAGTTCGGGCGAGACGCCGCTCTCGAAACCGAAGCTGACGAGCGTGGAAACGAGCACGTCAAGCCTCGGCGCAAAGCAGAACGCGGTCGACTACGCGAAAGCGTTCGACGGCGCGACGACGCTCCGCTACACACCTACCCTGAACGGCTTCAAAGAGGAGCTTGTGCTAAATGCCTATACGGGCAAAAACGAGTACTCGTTCAGATTGAAAACATCGGGACTTCGCCCCGTTGAACTCGACGGCGCGTACTACCTCGAAGACCCGACAAGCTCCGAGTTAAAGCTGTCGGTCGGAGAACTTCTTGTGTATGACCGCGACGGCAACGAGCTGAATACGGGTTACGAACACACGCTGACCTTTACGACCGTAAAGGAAAACGAGGAGTACATCCTGCAAATAAGGCTCGACCACGCTTGCCTCGAGAATGCCGACACGGCATATCCCGTAGTCGTAGACCCCTCGTTTGAGATTCTCAGCGACAACGAAGGCATAATGGACATAGCGGTTCGCGCGAACGGCGTGGCGTACAGCGACAGCCTCAATAACGGAGTCGGACATCACAACACGCTCCTTGAGGATATGCGCTCGTTCATCAAGTTCCCGGGACTCCTCGAAAACGAAACCTACGGTACTATCGCGCCGCCCGGTTGGGGCTCTGAGGGAAAACCCGAGATCACAAGCGTGAAGCTTCAACTGTATTCGCGCGGAACGAGCATCGTCGACACATATGTTTCGGCATATCGATACGACACGGCAAACTCGCTCGACTGGACGAACGCGACAAAGAAGTTCACCACAGCGCAGTTCAACGCCCTCGGCACTCTTGTCTGCAAGACGAAAGTCCCGTACTCAAAGAACGTCTGGGTCGACTTTGACATAACCGGTATGGTGACGACCGGCAACGCAGAGCGCGGAATAGTCCTCGTAAACGAGTTTGAGGGCGAAGACAACGAACCCGCGTACCAGTCGTTCGCGTCGACGGAAGATCCCACGAACAAGCCGAGGATCTTGGTCACGTGGAGCGGTGGAGTCGAACACATCGTTTGACAGCGCACCGAGCGTCGGCACAGGCACGGCACTCATAGTAAACCCGTCCACGACGTCGGAAAAACTCTACTACGCGTTCACCCCGACGGAAGACGCTTTCTACACGATAGAAAGCTCCGAGCGCGGAAGCTGTACTCCGAGTGTGAGTCTGTACAACTCAAGCAAAACCATGTTGCACAGGTCGAGAAATATATCGAGCACCGATAAAAACTTCCGAATGGTATATCATCTGTCGAAAGGCGTGAAATACTACATAGAGACGCAGTGCGGCTCGACGCTCGGTTCGTACAAGGTCACCTTTAAGAAAACAAGCGATCTTTCAAAGATAACGAACGCTACGTCACTTGTTACGGAAGAAAATTCTTACACAAGCGTCGTGTCCGAATACGGAAAAAGATTTCTCGTCTTTACGCCCGAGGCCACGTGCTCGCATACGATCGAAAGCGTAAATAACGGCGAAAACGACCCGCAGGGATGGCTTTACGATTCGTCGGGAAAACTGATCACGTCGGATAACGACAATGGATTAAACAAAAACTTCCGACTGAAAGCAAGGCTTACAAAGGGCGAAAATTACTACGTGGCAGTCGGCTTCGTGAACGGCGCAAAGGGAGCGTGCGATGTAAATCTCGCGATCACTACGCCGGAAGCACCGCTGACTCTCACCTCGAGTAATGTCACGGGAGATTCTGTAAAGCTTACGTGGACGATGCCCTCGGGCTACAGCGTCGACCGTTGGCTCCTACAAAAGAGGGTCAAAGGAGCTTCACAGTGGGAAAATGCTACGGCGACGAACACGAAACCGATCACCGTCAGCGGACTTTCCGCGAATACTACCTATGAGTTCCGCGTGATAAGCGAGGCGGGCGCACCCGCATGGCAGGGAGTCCATTCCGAGCCGAGCACAACGCTCACCGTAAGAACTCTCCCCGCACAGCCGACAAATCTTACCGTCGGAACATTGACGGGAGAGAGGATAACGTTCACGTGGAGCACGGCATCGCCGCACGGAGCTGACCGTTGGCGCATAGAGTATAAGAGCGGAACTTCCGCATGGCAGACCGCGGGCTACAGAACGTATAAGGGCTTTGAGATCAGCGGACTGAGCGCGAGCACCGCATATGCGTTCAGAGTGTTCGCGGAGCGAGACGAGACGGACGGAAGCATAACGGATTCCGAGTCCATTCCGAGCCGAGCACAACGCTCACCGTAAGAACTCTCCCCGCACAGCCGACAAATCTTACCGTCGGAACATTGACGGGAGAGAGGATAACGTTCACGTGGAGCACGGCATCGCCGCACGGAGCTGACCGTTGGCGCATAGAGTATAAGAGCGGAACTTCCGCATGGCAGACCGCGGGCTACAGAACGTATAAGGGCTTTGAGATCAGCGGACTGAGCGCGAGCACCGCATATGCGTTCAGAGTGTTCGCGGAGCGAGACGAGACGGACGGAAGCATAACGGATTCCGTCGTGAGCGAAACGCTCTTCGTTGTGACCTTGCCTGCACAGCCCACAAGTCTCACCGCGAGCGATATAACGCTGAATTCGCTGAAACTCACGTGGAAGACAGCGTCGCCGCACGGCGCGGACAGATGGGTCGTAGAATACCGCACTGCGGGCGGTACATGGACACGTCACGGCACGTCAACCTATACGGGCTATAACGTGACCGGCCTCAGCGCGAACACGTACTACGAGTTCCGTGTCTACGCCGAAAGATACTCGTCATCCCCGCACGGCGCGGCAAACTCGATCGTCAGCAATACGGCTGCGGCTACGACGAGAGTTGAATTGGCGCATCCGCTGAATAACTTGGATATCGAGGGCAAAACCTATACCGGGCATCAGACGACCGCACTTGATTTTACTCCACCGTCTGACGCTGTGAATCCCGGAGTGTATGCAACAATGGCCGGAACAATTGAAAAAGTTGTCAGAGACTATCCAAATGATTATTACAGTGGTAAGACCGGTCAGACGAACGAGTATGGGAACTATATTGACATTAAAGTAAGTGACGGATCGACACTTCGCTATGCTCATCTGAGAAATGATGTAGTCGAAGGAATCGAGGAAGGCGCGACTGTTTATGCGGGTCAGCTGATAGCATATGTTGGATCAACAGGTTATACAGAGCCTATTCATTGGGTACATTTGCATTTTCAGTTGATGGGCACGGGAGATGTTTATAACTATTATCTCCATAACTAACAATAGCACAAACGAACGGAGGAAAAGTGTTATGAAAAAATAATAGCGATACTCATAGCAGTGGTGGTCGTATCATCTATGTCTGTCATAGCTATCCACGCTGTAAGTAGCGATAATATCGAGTTTCCGAAAGCTGATACAACAGTAGCAGAAACTACCGAAGCTACGAAAACCGAGTCTGCGACCACGAAAGCTGTTGTAACCGAGCCTGAAATTCCCGAAGAAATTCGCGGCATACTTGGCACGTTCTACTGCGTTGGCAATTTTCGTCAGCAATGCTTTATCGACGACCCCGAGTGTATTTCTGCTATAACATTCAATGCAGACGGAACGATTGCATTCAGAGTGTTCTATGGTGATGGCACATATACAGTTGGTGGCACATATGATGTGACAGATAACATGATCCGTATAAAGTGCGATCTCACAGCATCACCGTTTGAGGGCGTAGACCATTCCGGAAGAATATACATGGAAGATGAGTTTGTGTTTGAAATTGTTGACAATGACAACTTGATTTTCCATGACGCAGAGAATTGCGAGAAGAAAGATTGCTACATTGTTCGTGACGGAGATTCATTTGTCCGCGGTGAGTGGTGGCTGAACGAAGAATCCGAGTAAATGCGGCGTAAGCGCAAAGTAAACTAAAGAAAAGCGAGGTCGGAAGCGGCAACAGGGCAAAGCCCCGACGCTCCGACCTCGCTTTGGAAGATGGGGAAATATAAACCAAAATCGGCGGGATGCCTTGCGCATCCCGCCGCCGTTTTATTTGTTCGGACTTTCTTTACCGTAAAAGCTCTTGTTTAAAGCGTGATATGCTCCGGCAGACCGAGACGGTAAGTCACAACGGGCTCACCCTGTATCAGCGGGAGAATATAGTCGATACACGCGTCGGTCACGCCGTTTGCACGCTCGTTGATGTATTCGTCGGGCACGGTGCGTATCGCATTCGCGATCGATGCGATTTCGCGCGTTTCAAAGCTGATCGCGTACTCGCCGTCGGCGCGAAC
>CAYWTG010000121.1:0-5103 GCA_964461155.1 uncultured Ruminococcus sp. | reverse complement strand
GAACGACGGGATATCCGATATCCTCTGCCGCGCGCTTAGCCTCCTCTACGGAGTAGGTGATCTCCGAGGGGATGACGGGCTCGCCGATGGACTGGCACAGCTCCTTGAACAGCTCGCGGTCCTCGGCGCGCTCGATGCTCTCGCTGCTCGTGCCGAGAAGCTCGACGCCGCACTCGCGGAGAACGCCCTTCTTCTCGAGTTGCATCGCAAGGTTGAGGCCGGTCTGTCCGCCGATTCCGGGGACGATGGCATCGGGACGCTCATAGCGAAGTATCTTCGCGATATATTCAAGCGTCAACGGCTCCATGTACACCTTGTCGGCGATGGTGGTGTCGGTCATGATGGTCGCGGGGTTCGAGTTGCAGAGAACGACCTCATATCCCTCCTCCTTGAGCGCGAGACAAGCCTGCGTTCCCGCATAGTCAAACTCAGCCGCCTGACCGATGACTATAGGTCCCGAGCCGATGATCAGGATCTTCTTTAAATCTGTTCTTTTTGCCATACCTTGGCCTCCTGTATATAATCAAACTTTTTAACTTGGTTTTTTCGGGCACGAAAGCCGATTTTCGGCAAGCCCCGATTATCTTTCCGCGCCCGTGTCGCTGTAAACGACGCGTCCGTCGTGTACCGTGAGCAGGCAACGCCCGAAGAGCTTTTCGCCCTCGAACGGAGTCGCGTGACCCATCGAGAGGAACTTTCCGCTGTCGACGGTGAACTCATCGTCAAGGCACCACACGGAAAAGTCGCGACGTGCGGGAAGGCCGAAGCGTCTTCTCGGGTTGTCCGACAAAAGCTCCGTCATCTTTGAAAGCGTTATCACTCCGTTCCGCACGAGATGAGTGTACAAAACGGGGAGTGCCGTCTCGAGGCCGACGATGCCGAACGGGCTTTTCAAAAGTCCGCGTGATTTTTCCTCGTCGGAGTGCGGCGCGTGATCGGTCGCTATCATATCTATAGTACCGTCGACGATACCGCCGACGAGAGCCTCGCGGTCGCGACGTGCGCGAAGCGGAGGATTCATCTTAAATCGGCCGTGCTCCTTCATGTCGCCCTCGTCGAGAACGAGATAATGCGGAGCCGTCTCGCAGGTGATGTCGACGCCGCTCTTTTTCGCGTCGCGGATGAGCTCCACGCTCTCGGCGGTCGAGATGTGGCACACGTGATACGCGCATCCCGTCTCGTCTGCAAGGCGAATGTCTCGCTCGATCTGTCGCCACTCGCTCTCAGAGCATATCCCCGGATATCCGTGGGAGGCGGCAAACTCGCCGTCGTGGATGACGCCGCCGAAGAGTAAGTCGTTGACTTCGCAGTGCGCGACGATCATTTTGCCTGCCGCTGCGGCACGCAACATCGCCTCGCGCATCATGCCCTCGTCCTGCACACCGCGTCCGTCGTCGGAAAACGCGATGCACATATCGGCGAGCGCGTCCATGTCGGAGAGCTCCTCGCCGCGCTGTCCGCGCGTTATCGCCGCATACGGATGCACGCCGATGACGGCATCTCTGCGGATAATGTCCGTCTGAGCCGTCATAGCCTCGACGCAGTCGGGCACGGGAGAAAGGTTCGGCATGGTGCACACGTCGGTGTAGCCGCCTCTCGCCGCCGCGCGGGAGCCCGAAGCTATAGTCTCTTTATAAGAAAAGCCCGGCTCGCGAAAATGCACGTGCACGTCGCAAAAACCGGGAAAAGCGGTATTACCCGCCGAATTGATAACGTCGAGAAAGCCGGACAAAGCCGCCTCCGAGAGGCAATCCGACAATACAGACACGAGGCCGACACTTGAAGACGTGAGCTGCTCGGTATGCGCTGTATTAATGAGAAGCTGCTTTGACATAGTCTGACTCCTTGTATCGAAGTATTTTTATCTTTCCTATTATTTTATCACACGACACTCCTTTTGTCAACATAGAAGATAGTATAAATTCGTTTTCGTCTCTCGGGGAGATTCTCGGCAAATTGACACAGTGCCGCAGCACCGCAAAACTTTCCCGCTCGCTCATCATCGCACACTTTCGACCTCATCGCGCCGCATTCCCGCGCTCGGACGAGAAAGCACGAGCCAATACCTCACCGACGCCACCCGATCCCGCGACGCCGAATGGTCGAATATTATCGAAAGCCGCGTCGCGCACAGATCGGCGCGAAAAAGCGGAGAGTTCCCGCCGCACCGAAAAGCCGCGCTTTCCCGTGAGCCTTGCCCTCTCCGCTCTCATTTTCGTTTCGGCACATCAGCCGCCGAGGTAAGCCTCGCGCACCTTGTCGCTCGCCATGAGCTCCGCACCCGTTCCGCTGATCGCGACGCGTCCCGTTTCGAGTACGTAAGCGCGATCCGCAACGGACAGAGCCATTCTCGCGTTCTGCTCGACGAGGAGCACCGTGACTCCCGACGAGTGAAGCTCCTTTATGATGTCGAATATCTGCTCGACAAGTATCGGCGCAAGTCCCATCGACGGTTCGTCGAGCATCAAAAGCCGCGGATGCGACATCAGCGCGCGTCCCATCGCGAGCATCTGCTGTTCGCCTCCCGACAGCGTTCCCGCAAGCTGGCGGCGACGCTCCTTGAGTCTCGGAAAGCGGTCGTAAACGTCCGCCATCGTGTCGCGTATCTCGCCCGCGCGTCTCGTATACGCGCCCATATCGAGATTTTCCTCGACAGTCATCTGCGCGAAGACGCGACGTCCCTCGGGAACCTGCGTAAGTCCCAGCGAGACGACCTTGTGCGGCGCGATGCCGTGCAGATCACGTCCCAAAAACTCGATCTTTCCCGACTTCGGAGTGAGAAGTCCCGAAACGGTGTTGAGCGAGGTGGATTTTCCCGCGCCGTTTGCACCGATAAGCGTCACGATCTCTCCCTCGTTTACCTCGAAAGAGATGCCGCGCACGGCGTGGATGCTTCCGTAGTATACATTTATATCTTCAACCTTGAGCATTGACATAGTCTTCTCCGTTTTCAGCCGTCCGGCCGAATATTCTTAATTTTGTATCGACCCTCAGTCGTCGTGGCGGCCGAGGTATGCCTCGATGACGGCGGGATTCTGCTTGATCTCGTCGGGCGTACCCTTTGCGATGATCTTTCCGAAGTTGAGCACCGCGATCCCCTCGCACACGCCCATGACAAGGTTCATGTCGTGCTCGATAAGCATGATTGCGATGCCGAACGTGTCGCGGATCTTACGGATAGTCTCCATGAGCTCCGCCGTCTCCGACGGGTTCATGCCCGCTGCGGGCTCGTCGAGGAGCAGAAGCTTCGGCTCGGTCGCCAGCGCGCGGACGATCTCAAGTCGTCTCTGCACGCCGTAAGGGAGACTTCCCGCCTTGAAGGTTGCGGTGTATTCCATGTTGAATATCGAAAGCAGCTCCATCGCGCGCTCGTGCGCACGCTTTTCCTCGCGGAAATACGACGGCAGGCGCAAAATTCCGGACATCATGGAATAGTGCATGGAGTTGTGAAGTCCGACCTTTACATTGTCCTCGACCGTGAGGTCGTCGAAAAGGCGGATGTTCTGGAATGTTCTCGCGATACCCGCACGGTTCACCTGCACGGTGTTCATGCCGTGCGTGTCGTGTCCGTCAAGCAGGAACGTGCCGCGCGTCGGCTGATATACTTTCGTAAGCAGATTGAAGATCGTCGTTTTTCCCGCGCCGTTCGGGCCGATGAGTCCCGCGATCTCGGTTCTGCCGATTGTGAGATTGAAGTCGTCGACGGCGCGAAGTCCGCCGAAATCGATCCCGAGGTGACGCGCCTCGAGGATGGGGTGCTTGTCGAGATCACGCTCGGGGATTATGGCGTCCGAGGGTACTTTTACCATTTTGCTCATGCGTCTGCCTCCTTTTCGCCGTTCTCGACGGGCTGTTTTTTACGTAAGAGCTTTCTGAGGGGAGAAAGCACCTTTGAGATCACACGCGCCAAAAACTCCTTGGCACGGCGGTTGTTCGTCATGATCATGACCGCGATGAGCACGAGCGCGTACACGAGCATTCTGTAGCGATCGACCGCGCGGAGAAGCTCGGGCAAAAGCACGAGCACAGCGGCCGAGATGATCGACCCGCGCATATTTCCGATGCCGCCGAGCACGACGTAAACGAGGATAAGTATCGAAGTGTTGTAGTTAAACTGCGAGGGAGCGACTGTGGAGTAGTTGAGCGCGTAAAGCGCACCGCCCGCACCCGCAAGCGCGGCGGACATGATGAAAGCCATCATCTTATATTTCGTGATGCCGATGCCGACGGACTCCGCCGCGATGCGGTTGTCGCGGATAGCCATAATGGCGCGACCCGAGCGGCTGTCGATCAGGGTGAAGATAACGGCGAGCGTAATGACAACGAGTACAAAGCCCGCACAGAAGGTAGCAATAGGCTTTACGCCGACCGCGCCCATGGGGCCTTTGATGATGGCGATACCGCTCTCATCGAGGCCGAGAGCTTCGACGTTTTCGAGGCTCACATGAAGTCCCGACGAATCTTTTCCGACGTAGAGGCAGTTGATGACGGTCTTGATGATCTCGCCGAACGCGAGTGTGACTATCGCGAGGTAGTCGCCGCGCAGGCGAAGTACGGGCAAGCCGATTATAAACCCGAATATACCCGCGAAGATCGCCGCTCCGACGAGAGAAACGACGAGTCGCGCGACGTCGGACTCGACGGAAGTCGAAAGCGACATCGAGATGACCGCTCCGGTAAACGCGCCGATGCTCATAAACCCGGCGTGACCGAGCGAGAGCTCGCCGAGAATGCCGACGGTGAGGTTCAAGGAGAGCGCGAGTACAATATACGCGCAGATCGGGACGAGCTGTCCGCGAAGCGAGTACGACATCAGGCCGCCGCTCTTTGCGGCACTGACTGCGATGTATGCGACGACCACGCCGAGCATCGTTATAAGGCTTTGGCGGGTCTGCTTCTTCAGTTTAAGTTTTTTCATATCGTGATCCCCCAAAAATCAAACCTTTTCACGGACGCGGCGGCCGAGGAGACCCTCGGGCTTGACCAAAAGGACAAGAATGAGCACGCCGAAGACGATAGCGTCGGAAAGCTCGGTCGAGATGTACGCCTTGGCGAAGATCTCGATGATGCCGAGCAAGATTCCGCCGAGCATCGCGCCGGGGA
>CAYWTG010000120.1:0-5115 GCA_964461155.1 uncultured Ruminococcus sp. | reverse complement strand
GGAGATACACGCGCTTGCGGGGAAGCCGCCGTAGCCGAGAAACGAAGGGCGCGCGCCGCACTTTTCGATGTGGCGGCGGATGTGCTCGTCGATCTGTCTTGTTGTGATGCCCGGGCGTATCATCTCTCCGGCGAGAGCGAGAGCCTCGCCGGTGATACGACCCGCGACCTTCATTTTTGCGATCTGGTCGGGAGTTTTTATCGTAATCATTTGACCTTAACCTTGGATATGCCTTTAAGCAGATTTGCTCTTTTCGGAGAGCTTACGCTTCGAGAGCGGCTGCTGTGAGGGCGGTGGTGTCCTCAAGCTTTTCCTGACCGTGAACGATCTTGAGAAGACCCTTTTCCTCATAGAAAGCCTTGAGGGGCTCGGTCTGCTCGTGATAGATCACAAGTCTGCTGCGAACGACCTCCGGGTCGTCATCGGCGCGGCGGATGAGCTCACTGCCGCAGTGGCAGTTGTCGCCGGCGGGCGAGGGCTTGAACTTCGTGTGGAAAGTCGCGCCGCAGCTGTTGCAGACGCGTCTGCCGGACATTCTGTCCATGATGTCCTCGTCGTCGACCTCGATGGAGATAACATCAGTGATCTCCACGCCCATAGCGCAGAGAGCCTCGGCCTGAGGAACTGTGCGCGGGAATCCGTCGAGAATGAAGCCGTTGTTGCAGTCGTCCTTTGCGAGTCGAGCCTTGATGATGTCGATGACGACCTCATCAGGAACGAGCGCACCCTTTGAGGTGTAGCTCTTTACCTTTTCGCCGAGCTCGCTTCCTGAAGCTATCTCCTCGCGGATGATAGCACCGGTGGAAATTGCGGGAATGCCGAATTTTTCGGAGATGATCTCCGCCTGAGTTCCCTTGCCGGCACCGGGGGCACCGAGAAGGATAAGATTGATTTTTCTCACGTTTTTTCTCCTAATCACTCAAGGAAGCCCTTGTAATGTCTCATTGTCATCTGAGCCTCGATCTCACGGATGGTCTCGAGAACAACACCGACAACGATGATGATGGAGGAACCTCCGAATGCGAGAGCCGCAAGGTTACCGCCGGAGAACACGTTGACGAGCAACGGGAGAACGGCGACAACGGAGAGGAGTATCGCACCGATAAAGGTGATTCTTGAAAGGACGCGGGAGATATAATCAGCGGTCGGGCGACCGGGTCTGATACCGGGGATAAATCCGCCCTGATTCTTGATATTGTTTGCGACCTCAACGGGGTTGAAGGAGATCGCGATATAGAAGTATGCGAATGCTATGATGAGCACGAAGGTAAGGATCGCATAGAAGATGCTGCTCGAGGAGAACATCTTGTTTGCGATGAAGTCCCAAACGCCGCCATCCTTGGGGGTTACGAACATCGCGATCGTCTGAGGGATCGTGATAATGGAGTTCGCGAAGATGATAGGCATAACGCCGACCATGTTGACCTTGATGGGGAGGTTGGAGCTCTGACCGCCGTACATCTTGCGTCCGACGACCTTCTTTGCATACTGAACGGGGAGTCTTCTTTCGCTGTTCGTCATCCAAACGATGAATGCGACCATAGCGATCATTACCGCGATTGCAACGACAGTGAGGATGATACCTGCCCAGAAGGGGATATATCCGTCGTTGAACGGGTAGTTACCGCTGCAGAGAGCTACGAAAGTCTGAACCGTTCCGGGGAGGCCTGCTACGATGTTCGCGAAGAGGATGATGGAGATACCGTTTCCGATACCGTTCTCATTGATCTTCTCTGCGAGCCACATAACGAGGGCCGAACCTGCGCAGTAGCAGGCAATGATAACGAGTGCGGGGAAGAAGCCGCTCTCTGTGATGACGCTCTGGGATTTAAGAAGCTTGTAGTAGCCGAAGGCTGTGATCAGCGCGAGGATAACTGTCATATATCTTGTGAGCTGATTGATCTTCTTCTGTCCCTCCTGACCGTCTTTCGCGAGTCTCTCGAGATAAGGGATAGCGACACAGAGGAGCTGCAGCACGATAGATGCTGTAATGTACGGCTGGATACCCAGCGCGAAGAGTGTTGCCTGACCGAATGCGTTACCCGAAAGGATATTCAGGTATTGGAAAATGGAACCACTGGTGAGCTGCGACATGGAGTCGAGCATTGCGGAGCTGACGTAAGGAACCGGCAGCGCGGTACCGATTCTGTAGAGGAGCACAACTATCATCGTATAGATGAGCTTCTTCTTCAGGTCGGCGACCTTCCACGCATTTCTGATAGTTTCAAACACTTAGATCACCTCTGCAGTGCCACCTGCAGCCTCGATCTTCTCCTTTGCGCTTGCAGAGAAGACGGAAGCCTTAACGGTTATTTTCTTTGTGATTTCGCCGTTGCCGAGCACCTTGAGTCCATCGAGTTCCTTGCTAATCATGCCGGCAGCAACGAGAGCTGCGAGATCAACTGTTTCGCCGTCATTGAAGCGATTGAGATCGCAAACATTGATGATAGCGTAGTGAGTCGCAAATCTGTTCTTGAATCCTCTCTTGGGGAGTTTTCTGTACAGAGGGAGCTGACCGCCTTCAAAGCCGGGGCGAACACCGCCGCCGGATCTTGCGTTCTGACCCTTGTGACCCTTGCCTGCAGTCTTACCGTTACCGGAACCGGGACCTCTGCCGCGACGGAAGGAGTCCTTAGCGGAGCCGGGAGCGGGAGAAAGTTCATGGAGCTTCATTTTTTGATCCTCCTTATTAAAAGTGATATTTTTGTTCGGAGGAGGGCTTACGCCTTCTCCACGGATACGAGGTGAGAGATCACACGTACCTTGCCGTCAAGCACCGGGCCTGCATCGTGGACGATAGAATCGCCGATTTTGCTAAGTCCGAGAGAAGCGGCTGTAGCCTTCTGATTGGGCTTTGCTGCTATAAGACTCTTTGTAAGAGTTACCTTGATCTTTTCCATCATGTACCTCCTCAGCCCTTGAGCTGCTCTGTTGTGATGCCGCGGGTCTTAGCGACCTGCTCAGCTGTGCGGAGAGACTTCAGTCCTTCAAATGTAGCCTTAACAACGTTGATGGGGTTGTTGGAGCGGAGGGACTTACTTCTGATGTTCTTGATACCTGCAAGCTCGAGTACTACACGTACTGTCTTACCTGCGATGATACCGGTACCCTTCGGAGCGGGCTTCAGGAGAACGCTTCCTGCGCCGAACTGTCCGATTGTCTCATGAGGGATTGTTGTATCCTTGAGAGATACCTCGATCATATTTTTCTTTGCATCCTCGATTCCCTTGCGGATTGCCTCGGGAACCTCTGCTGCCTTACCGAGACCGTAGCCTACGTGTCCGTTCTCGTCGCCGACAACCATGAGAGCTGCAAAGCGAGCGATACGACCACCCTTAACGGTCTTGGAAACACGGTTCACAACAACGAGCTTTTCCTGGAGCTCAAGCTCGTTGGGATCGAAATTTCTTGCCATTCTAATGACTTTCCTTTCAAATATTCCTTGATGAGGAGTCGCACATCGATCTGTGCGCTCCAGTGTACAAACCGGTCCTCTGACTTGACTCAGAACTTGAGTCCGCCCTCGCGGGCACCGTCTGCCAGAGCCGATACACGTCCGTGATAAACGTAGCCTCCGCGGTCGAATACGACCTCGGTGATTCCCTTCTCGGCTG
This sequence comes from uncultured Ruminococcus sp., assembly GCA_964461155.1. Lineage (GTDB taxonomy): Bacteria > Bacillota > Clostridia > Oscillospirales > CAG-272 > RUG11130. Next base: position 1,501 of record CAYWTG010000120.1, on the reverse strand, counting down.
CGCGAGCTGCGATGGTCTTGCCGACCTTTTCAGCCGCTGCCTTGTTGCTTCCGATGCCCTCGAAGCCTGCCTCGTTGGAAGCAGCAGCGCAAAGGGTGATGCCCTTTACGTCGTCGATGATCTGAGCACGGATGTGGGAGTTGGAACGGTAAACAGCGAGACGGGGACGCTCGGTCGTTCCGGAGATCTTAGCGCGAACGCGAGTATGTCTCTTAACGCGCTGAATGTTTTTATCCTTCTTTGTAACCATTTCACACGTCTCCTTTCATTATTTACCGGCTTTTCCGGCCTTACGGCGGATACGCTCGCCCTCGTACTTAACACCCTTACCGTGGTACGGCTCAGGCGGTCTCTTGGAGCGGATCTCCGCTGCGATCTGGCCGCAGAGCTGCTTGTCGATAGCCTTTACGATGATCGTGTTGGAATCCGGAACATCGAAGCTTACGTCAGCGGTCTCCTCGAAGAAGATCGGGTGGGAGTGGCCGAGCTCGAGCTTGAGCTTCTTGCCGTCCTTGGATACTCTGTAGCCGACGCCGACGATCTCAAGCTTCTTTGTGTAGCCCTCGGAAACACCGACGATCATGTTGCTGATGAGCGTTCTGGTGAGGCCGTGGAGAGCGCGGTTTTCCTTAGCGTCGTTGGGGCGAGTTACGGTAACGGTGGAGCCGTCAACGGTAACTGTCATAGTAGCGGGAGCTGTATGAGTGAGGGTGCCCTTGGGACCCTTTACTGTGATAACATTGTTATCAGCGACATCAACCGTTACGCCTGCGGGAACGGTTATGGGAGTTCTTCCGATTCTTGACATTTCTTCAGCCCTCCTTACCAGACAAAGGCGAGAATCTCGCCGCCGACGTTGGCACGGCGTGCCGCCTTGTCGGTCATTATGCCCTTAGATGTCGATACGATTGCGATGCCGAGGCCGTTCATGACCTTGGGCATATCTTCGCAGTTGGAGTAGATACGAAGACCGGGCTTGGAAACGCGGCGGAGGCCGTGGATGACCTTCTGCTTGCCTGCTTCATACTTGAGGGTAACACGGATGATGCCCTGCTTGCCGTCCTCGATGATCTGCACGCCCTTGATGTATCCCTCAGCGAGAAGGATATCTGCGATAGCCTTCTTCATGTTGGAAGCGGGGATGTCAACGGTTTCGTGCTTTGCGTTGTTCGCATTTCTGATTCGTGTCAGCATATCTGCGATAACGTCTGAAATCTGCATTGTTTTTTCCTCCTGTCATGCAAGTAAAAATTCTTGCTGCCGCTCCGGCGTAGTAGTATAGTGGAAGCGGCCGCACGTCAACGGTTAAACCGGTGCGCGCGAGTTTATCGCGGCACGGTTTCCTTTTGACGGGGACCTTCGGCGGGCGCGGAAAGTGTCACGCTGCCGAAAGTGGATATCTGCAAAACCGACCGAAGCCGGGTTGTGCACTGTTGTGTCTTACCACGAAGCCTTTCTTACGCCGGGGATCTCACCCTTGTAAGCAAGCTCTCTGAAGCAG
>CAYWTG010000119.1:0-5130 GCA_964461155.1 uncultured Ruminococcus sp. | reverse complement strand
CAACGGCCTGCGGCAGTTCACCGCGGTGACGCTTATCTTCGCGGCGACGACGCTAATGCTGAAAAAGCGGTGGATCTTGACCGCCGTCTTCATACTGCTCGCCTCGACGATACATCAGTCCGCGCTTATCATGTTCGCGCTCGTGCTTATCGCGCAGGGAAAGGCGTGGAACCGCAGAACGGTGCTTTTCCTCACGGCGGCACTCATCGCCGTGGTGTACGTCGACAGCTTTACGGAGCTTCTTGACGGGATGATGAAAGACACGCAGTATTCAAACGTCGTCTCGGACTGGACGCTGTGGGAGGACGACGGAACGAACGTGTTCCGCGTGCTCGTGTACGCCGTGCCGACGGTGCTTTCGCTCGTCGGGATCCGCTACATCCGCGCGGCGGACGACCCCGTGATCAACTTCTGCACGAATATGTCGATAGTGTCGACGGGAATTTACATAATATCGATGTTCACCAGCGGAATATTCATCGGCCGACTGCCGATATACGCTTCGCTGTATAACTACATTCTCCTGCCGTGGGAGCTGGGTCATATGTTCACCAAAAAATCCGCCCGCTTAATGAAAGCGGCCACGGTCGCGGCATACGTCGCGTTTTATTGGTATCAGGTGCACTCTACGTGGAATTTGGTGTAAAGTATGGAACGTGAGATCAAAGTCAGTGTTATAATTCCGATTTATAATGTCGAGCCTTACCTGCACGAATGCGTCGACAGCGTGCTTGCGCAGACATATAAAAACATTGAAGTTTTGCTTATCGATGACGGAAGCCCCGACGGCTGTCCGACGCTTTGCGACGATTATGCGAAAAAAGACGCTCGGGTGCGCGCGATACATAAGGAGAACGGAGGCCTCTCATCTGCAAGAGAATGCGGGCTTTGGAACGCGAACGGGGAATACATTCTTGTCGTTGACGGAGATGACAGTATCGACGCAGATACGGTCGAGGAGTGCCTCGGTTTTGCCGAGCGTCACGGAGCCGACTGTGTAATGTTCGGGTATGTTCGCGAATATCCGACGAACAGTTTTGAAACTCACCTTTTCGACGGTGATCTCGTGTGCGACTGCGAGGAGTCGGAAAAACTTATCCATCGGAGAATTGTCGGACCTGTCGGAGAAGAACTTCGTGATCCGCATAAAGTCGACAGCTTTTCCGCAATGTGTATGAAGCTTTACAAAACGGAAGCGGCGCGGCAAGGTCGCATCGTCAGCGAACGTCGTGTCGGAACATCCGAGGACACCGTATTTAATCTGTACGCGCTCGACGGCTGCCGCATAGCTTATCTTGACCGATGTTTTTATCATTATCGCAAAACGCACGCCGCGTCAATCACGGCAAGATACAAAAGCGATCTTGCGGAAAAATGGGACGTGCTTTATGATGTGATATCGGACTATATAAGCTCGCACGCGAGACGCGAGGAGTACACAGAGCCGTTTTACAATCGTGTTGCCTGCGGTATGATAGGACTCGGACTCAATGAAACAGCAGACGGCGCGTTGTGCGGCACAGTTTCGCACAGACTTCGTCGCATTCTCGAAAGACCGCTGTATAGAGAAGCATTTTCGCGTATAGACACGTCTTACTGCGGCGCGAGATGGAAGCTTTTCTTCTTCTTGTGCCGACATCGCGCGGCATATCCTCTTGCGGTGCTACTAAAAATAATGGATAAAATGCGAAAACATTCGGCGTCGTAGGAGGTTGCGGTGAAGATATCTGTCATTATGGGAATATACAACTGCGCGTCAACGCTCGGAGAAGCGATAGATTCTGTTTTGGCACAGAGCACCGACGACTGGGAGCTCATTATGTGTGACGACGGTTCAAGTGACGCGACACGTTCCGTGGCCGAAGAGTATGTTCGGCGTTATCCCGAAAAGATGCGCCTTTTGACAAACGAGAAAAACATGGGTTTGAACGTGACGCTGAACCGTTGTCTCGAGGCGACCTCGGGCGAGTATATAGCCCGTATGGACGGAGATGACATTTCGCTCCCGTCTCGACTTGAAACCGAGGCGGCGTTTCTTGACGCGAATGATAAATATGCCATAGTCAGCACGCCGATGATATTCTTCGACGAAAACGGTGACTGGGGCAGAAGCTACTCAATAGAAGAACCGACAGAACGCGATTTTATAAAGCACAGCCCCGTCCACTGTCACGCACCGTGCATGATACGCCGAGAGGCTTATCTTTCGGTCGGCGGCTACACCGAGGACAGGCGTATGCTTCGATTTGAGGACGTAAACCTCTGGTATAAGCTTTACGGCGCGGGATATCGGGGATATAATCTTGACATTCCGCTTTATAAAATGAGAGACGGTCGGGACGCTGCGCAAAGGCGCACGCTTCGTTCTCGGATGAACGGAGTTTACGTGACATACAAAGGTTTCGGTCAGCTCGGCTTTCCATGGTATATGTACGGCTACGTTGCCGTCGATTTTATAAAGCATTTCATAAAAGGCATCATTCCCGAAAGTCTGTACATGAAATTTCATAAGAAAACCGTAAGAAGGTGGTGACCGAGGTGAAAAAGCTCAGCATAATAATCCCCGTGTACAATGTGGAAAAATATCTTCGCGAGTGCGTCGACAGCGTGCTTTCTCAGACTTATAAAAATATCGAAGTTATCCTCGTTGACGACGGAAGCCCCGACGGATGTCCCGCCATCTGCGACAAATATGCCGCGCGCGACGCCAGAGTGCGCGTTATCCATCAGGAAAACAGGGGACTTTCCGCCGCCCGCAACGCCGGGCTTTCGTGTGCTTCGGGCGAATACGTGGCGTTCGTGGACTCCGACGACGCGTGCTCTCCGGTGATGTACGAACAGCTCGTCGCGGCGATAGAGGCAAAAGACGCCGATATGGCAGTCTGCGAGTACGCCCGCGACGCGTCGAAGCTCGACACAAGCGCGGACTTTCCCGAGAGCTATCACTGCTTTGAAAGCTACGACGAGTGCCTCGCGGCTGTTACGTGCGCGCCGAGCGTTCGCAATACAACGTGGACGGGTGTGCTTGTTTGGGATAAGCTATACAAACGCGAGCTGATAAAACACAAGTTTGACTCTGCTTGCCCGATGGGTGAGGATCTTGATTTTAATATACATTATTTACGTAATTGTAAGCGCGCGGTGCTTGTTTCACGTGGACTTTATATGTACAGAGACAACGAAAGCAGCGTGATGAACACGTATAACAGAGCAAAGAATGACTCGAGAACGATCAAAAAGGGAGTTTCGTGCGTAAAAGTGTGGAAGAACGCGATGCTCGACGCCGAGAAGTATGCGACGGATGAGAATCTTGTCGATTATCTCAGAGCGCGAGCGGCATACAATATCCACGGCGTGCTCTGGAGAACATTTTCCGCTCGGCTCGAGTCTGAGCACGAAGACTTCGTTCGCGACTCGCGACACCTCATCAAAGAGCACTCGTCGCGCATTTTCCGCGACAAGGCCACCTATTCGCTCTTTATTCGCATAATGTGCACCCTGTGTGCCCACGCTTTCGTTATATGGAAGCTTGCCGCACGCCTCTACGGCGCACTATCCTTGAAAGGCCACGCAAAACTATGACGAAAATACTGTTTCTCATTCACGATCTCGGCCCGGGCGGCGCGGAAAAGGTTCTTGTGAACCTCGTGAACAATATGGACAGGACAAAATTCGATATAACCGTCGCGACGCTTTTCGGCGGCGGCGTGAACGAGCAGTTTTTGGCACCTCACATAAAGCACTACAGCGTCTTTCGCCGCCCTGTGCCTGCAAACAGCTACCTGATGAAGCTTTTCTCCCCTCGCGCTCTGCACAGATTTTGCGTGAGGGAGCATTACGATATCGAAGTCTCGTATCTTGAGGGGCCGCCCGCCCGCGTGATAAGCGGCAGCACCTGCCCCGACACACGCCTCATATCGTGGATACATATAGAAGAACACACGATGAAAGTCGCCGCGTCTTCTTTCAGAAGCGCGAAAGAGGCGGCGCGGTGCTACGCTCGCTTTGATGAGACAGTCTGCGTGTCCGAGAGCGTGAAAGACGACTTTATGTCGCTTTTTAAAACGAACAAGCCGTGCCGAGTGCTGTATAACACGGTCGAGTCCGACAAAATACGCCGCGCGGCAAAAGAGGAGATCGACATCTCGCTCGAGCGCGACAAGCTTTGCGTCGCCGCCGTCGGCAAGCTCACGCCGAACAAGGGCTGTATGCGCCTGCTCGAGATCGTGCGCCGAATGAAGCGCGACGGGGTGGGGATGCACCTTTATTTCCTCGGCACCGGCCCGCTCGAGGGCGATATGCGCCGATTTATCGAGAAGCATGACCTCGAAGACTCCGTGACTCTGCTCGGCTACAGCACAAACCCGTACAAATACGTCGCGCGGTGCGATCTTTTCGTGTGCGCAAGCTTCAAAGAGGGCTTTTCGACAGCCGCCGTCGAGGCACTGATCGTCGGAACGCCCGTGTGCACGGTCGAGGTCAGCGGAATGCGCGAAATGCTCGCCGACGGCGAGTACGGCATGATAGTCGACAACGACGAAGACTCCCTCGAGAGTGCGTTGCGAACGCTCGCGACGGATCGAGCACTGCTCGAGCACTACCGCGAACGAGCCGCTGTCCGAGGCGCGTCGTTCTCGACGGAAAACACAGTCCGCGCCGTCGAAGAAATGCTCTCGGAGAACGGACAAAAATAAGGGGAAAATCATGAGTGAAGTGACAGTCTCGGTCATCGTGCCGGTGTACAATCTGGAGCGAGAGATCTCCCGCTGCCTCGACAGCATAATCGCACAAACGCACAAGGCTTTGCAGATAATAGTAATAGACGACGGCTCAAGCGACAAAAGCCCCGAGATAATAGACGCCTACGCCGCACGAGACGAGAGGATCGAAGTCGTCCACCGCGAGAATGGGGGGGTTACCGCCGCTCGGCTCGCGGGTCTTGAAAGAATGCGCGGTGAGTGGTTCGGATTTGTCGACGGAGATGATGAGATCGAACCCGATATGTATGAGCGTTTGATTTCAAATGCCGTGAAGTACGGCGCGGATATATCGCACTGCGGATACCGGATGCTGTTTTCGGATGGACGAGTCAGCCTTTTTTACGGCACGGGAGAGCTTAACATACATGAT
>CAYWTG010000118.1:0-5133 GCA_964461155.1 uncultured Ruminococcus sp. | reverse complement strand
CCCTCAGTGAGGGAGGCTTGGAGGCGGAGCGGTCGTTCGTTTGTCATGCTAACCGTGCGGTTTGTTGGGGTGTTCGAGTATAGGACGGCGCGCAACGCACGTCGCATATGAACGCCAACGCTTCACAGAAATTTTCGCCTCGGAGCGGTCTCTTTCGCCATAAAAATCCGACGCTTCGCAAAAATCCTCCACCTCTATAGCAAAACTCCCCCAAAATCCCATTTTCCAAAAGTTTTTCGCCCGCCTTTTTTTCAAAAAGGCGGCGGGGCGTGGGGCAGCGCCCCATATCCCCCCACATATCATCCCAGGCGCGTCCCATCCCTCCCAAAAATCGGCAGGAATTTCCGCTTAAAACGGGGGCGTTTTATCGCTTTATATTGACTTTGAGACGGGGTTATGATATAATTAATGTGTATGCGATTATATTATTATATGTAATAATTTTTATAGATTTTCCGCCGTGCCGCCTGCCGCAGTGTCGGAAAAGATTGGAGTACATCATATGGATAACATAGGCGACCTGTCTGCCATTTGGCAAATCGTCCTCAACGATATCCGTGACGAGAGTTCCATGCCCGAGACGGCCATCGAGCTGTGGTTCGGCAAGTTCAAAATGGTCTCGCTCTCCCCGGATAAAGTCATCTTCGCCTCCGACAGCGAGATGAAGCGTGGCATCATAGAAGAAAAATATTCCGAGTTTTTGGCCGATCACGTAGAGCGCGTCATCGGCTTTCGCCCGAGCGTCGGGATCATCGTCGACCCGACCCTCGCGCCCATAACTCACCGTATGCGCCGCATCCGCGACGGGGAGAAGCTTGAAGAAAAGAATTTCACGCCCGAGCGCAGCGAGAAGTTCGACATCGACGCGGACGAGCCGGACGAGCCGGATTTCATCATCGTCGGCGACGATGACGATGACGACTACGAGGAAGAGCCGGAGCGCGTCGCGGATGACTCGCTTTTCATCGAGGAGAAGATCATCTCGGAGCACCTCGCTGAAAACGGCGGACGCAGCATCACTCACAACACGGAGAAGCGTCTGACGTTCAACCCCGACTACACCTTTGAGAACTTCATCGTCGGCTCGTCGAACAGCCTCGCGCACTCCGGCGCACTTGCCGTCGCGAGCAAGCCGGGACGCAAGTACAACCCGCTTTTCCTATACGGAAACAGCGGACTCGGCAAGACGCACCTGATGTACGCCATCGCGAACAAGGTGCTCGAGCGCGACCCGACGATGCGCGTCATCTACGTCAAGGGCGAGCAGTTCATGAATCAGCTCATTGAGGCTCTCCGCGAAAAGACGAACTCGGAGTTCCGCGAGAAGTACCGCAAGGCGGACATTCTCCTCATCGACGACATCCAGTTCATCGCGGGTAAGGAGTCGACGCAGCTTGAGTTCTTCCACACGTTCGACGCGCTGTACGAGGATCACAAGCAGATCATCATCACGTCGGACAAGCCGCCGCGCGAGATGGTGACGCTTGAGGAGAGGATCAGGAGCCGATTCGAGAGCGGACTTGTGGTCGACATTCAGCCGCCTGATTTCGAGCTGAGGCTTGCGATCCTGCAGAACAAGGCCGACCAGAACAATCTGGTTATCCCGACGGACGTGCTCACATACCTCGCCGAGCGTTTGCAGTCGAACATCCGACAGATCGAGGGCGTCATCAAGAAGCTCGGCGCGAATCACTTTTTGTCGGGTCTTCCCGTGACGATCGAGATGGTGCGCTCCTGCGTTCCGGAGTTCTTAAAGGAGTCGGAATCGGAGAACGACCTTGTGAAGAAGATCGTGGAGACGGTTGCGAGCCGCTTCGGCACGACGCCGGAGGAGATCTACGGCCGCAAGCGGACGAAGGACATCAAGAACGCGCGAAACATCGCGACGAAGATAATCCGAGACATGACGTCGCTGTCCCTGCCGAAGATCGGCGCGCTGATGGGCAACAGAGACTACAGCACGGTTCACTCGAACCTGCAGGCGATAGAGAATCAGATAGTAGAAGACCCCTCCCTCGAGGCGACGATAGCCGACATAATCCGCGAGCTGAAGCACAGGTAAGCGGGGGGGAGAACGTGGGGACGCGCGGGGCTCTGCACGCGCAAGCGCGGACACCTCGCATTGGAGAACGGCGGGGCTCTGCCCCTGCACCCCGCCGCCTTTTGAAAAAGGCGGGCGAAAAACTTTGTGAAAATGGGGGCTTTGAGCGTAGTTTTGCTATAGAGGAGAAGTTTTCTGCGAAGCGTCGGTTTTCGTGGCGAAAGAGTGTCTGCACCGAGGCAAAAATTTCCTCGAAGCGGTAGCTTTCGTCGGCGACGTGCGCTACGCGCCGTCTGCAACTCGCACGTACTGACAAACCGCAAGTTTAGCAAGGCAAACGAGCGTCCGCACGTTCAAAGCCTCCCTCACCGAGGGAGGTGGCTCGCGAAGCGAGACGGAAGGAGTAAAAACGAGCGACTTCGCAAAATTTCACACGCTTACACCTCAAGTAATAGCGTGCAGTAAATCGCTTACATAACGCGTACTCCCTCAGTCACGCTACGCGCGACAGCTCCCTCCCGGAGGGAGCCTCATGTGCGAGAGCAACTATCGTGATAAGAACTAACGTCACAGCAAAACTTACGTACACCACCGAGACTCCACCCCGAATTTGTCGCCCGTACGCAAACGTCACCAGCAAACTCCACACGGTCAGCCACTACCGCCACCATCGCACCCTACGCGGCGTAACGTCGTGCGAGCCGTGCACGAACATATCGTACCGCCGAACGTCATTCGTGTGAAGACGAAGCGGTCATGCCTATGACCGCGCGAATCCCGCGCCGCGCGTAAAGACTACTTAGCGTCAAGACTACTTAGCGTCAAGACGCTAAGTAGGACTTTCTTAGTGCGTTTTCTTTCACAAAAGAAAACCGTGAAGAGACGATATGCATTCTCAAGCGTGTGGGGCTGATATTTGAAGTTTAAGATTACAAACATTAATCCGCAACGAAGCGTTAGCTTGAAAGAAAAGACTTTCACTCAGCCCGCAAAACTAACGTCTTACCGGCCCGCCGCGAGGCGAACCTCCGACTCCTTTTGAAACTTTTCCACCTTTTCGGCGAGTTTTCAACGTCATGTTGAAAACCCTGTTGAAAACTTTTGAAAACGTGTTGAAACAAGCGGAAAACTCTCCCTCAAGCTCCGATTTTCGCCCGACACGCCGAGATTTTTCCACTGTTGACTTTCAAAGCACGGAAAACTTCCGCGCTTTGTGAAACCCGCCGTAAGGCAGGGCGTGCCGCGCCTTTTCAACGGCTGCGTTTCCAATGTTGATTTCGCCTTTTTCACCCTACGCGACGTTTTTTCACCCTTTCCCGTAAAAAAACGCCCGCGCCGCGAGTCGATTTTTGATATCCACATTCTTTCATCGGCAAATCAACAAACGAAAATCCGACTTTCAAAGTCCGAATTCCCCCGAAAAATAAGGGCTCGTTCGACTTTTCAACATTTTCCGCGCCCCCTATTACTACTGCTACTAACTTATCTATTCTTATCTATATCTATTCTTTACTTTATATAGCGCGCGTGTGAGTCCGACACGGATTTCGACGCGCTCTCGCGAAAGGAACATCACGATGAAGGCTACATTCGATAAAGCTCAGCTTTTGGCGGCTATCGCGCCCGCCGCAGGTATATCGCAGATCAAAAACACGCTTACAACCATCGAGGGTCTCCTATTTGAGTGCCCGCCCGATCCGAAAATGGGCTCGTTCGACGGCGACAGTACAAATATGTGCCGCATCTCCGCGTTCGACCTCGAAAAAGGCCTTCGCACATCTCTCCCTTGCACGATCCATCGCGAGGGCAAATACGTGATCTCGGGATCTAAGATTCTCCAGATCGTCCGCGCGCTCCCCGACGGCGAGATCACCATCGACATCGACTCGTCGCTCCGCGCTGTGATCTCCGGCACGTCCGGCAGCTTTGAGATATCCGTCTCCCCCGGAGAGGATTTCCCCACCATGCCCATGTTCAAGGGCGACCGCAGATACATCTTCCCGCAACACACCGTAAGGCGCATGATCGGCGAGACGATCTTTGCCGCGGCTCAGAACGACCAGCGCGTCGCGCTTAACGGAGAGCTTCTGAAGATCGCCGACGGCGAGATGACGGTCGTAGCCTGCGACAGCAACCGCCTCTCGTGCACGACCGACGTTGCACCGGACGGTGCTGAGGACTGCGAGATCATCATCCCGGGCAAGTTCCTCACGGAGCTGTCTCGAATGCTCCGCGACAGCGAGGACGAGTGCGAGATGATCATCGGAAACAAGCACATCATCTTCAAGATCGACTCGATCTACTTCTTCTGCCGCATGATCGAGAGCAAATACATGGACTACAGCCGTGTTCTTCCGCGCAGCTTCGAGACTGAGATCTACGTAAGCGCGGCGGAGCTTAAAGGTGCGCTTGAGCGTGCCGCTATTATAAGTGAAGACAAGCTGGGCGGAAACAGCAAGGCTCAGGTAAAGCTTGCCGTGTCGCAAAATGCGATCGACATCTCGGCGGTATCGACGAGCGGAAGCATCTTTGAGACTGTTGCGGCGGCTGTGACGGGCGACGAGCTGACGATCGGCTTCAACTGCCGTTATCTTCTCGACGCGCTTCGTGCGTTGCCCGACTCTGTCGAGACGCTTCGCATCGGATGCAACGGTCCGCACAAGGGAATCTGCATTGAGCCGTCCGAGGGAAGTACGTTTGTTGAGCTTTCGGACGAGAGAGGAAGCGCGGAGAGAAGCGAGCGCGATGCCGGCGAGAACTTCTTACACTTTATTATGCCGCGCCGACTGAACGGCTGATGCTGATACATATCGGAAACGGGTACTTGGTGCGCGAGCGCGACGTCGTGGGGATATTCGATCTCGACGGCGAAGTGACGGGCGAGGCGACGTCGGATCTGCTTCGCCGTGCGCAGTCCGAGGGCAAGTGCGAGTCGGCGGTGCTTGATCTGCCGCGGAGCTTTGTTTTGACCGAAGACGGCAATAGCGAAAAAGTGATTCTATCCCACATCTCCTCCGCCTCCCTCGCGGCGCGCGACAAGGGATATTGATGGGGGACGCGCGTGGGGGGAGACGCGCGGGGGCTCTGCCCCC
>CAYWTG010000117.1:0-5136 GCA_964461155.1 uncultured Ruminococcus sp. | reverse complement strand
GAGCTCTGCTGATTTTCACAAATTGAAATCAAATTATATTATACATCATTTTTCATGAAAAATAAATAGTTTTTTGTAAACTTATCTTACACTCTCCGAATATTGCGTGAAAGCTTGAAACGAGCCGAAGTTTATTATATAATAAATACACGCAAAACAAATATGAGATGAGGTAAGATTTTGAAAAAGATAAACATCGTACTCCATGAGCCTGAGATACCGCAGAATACAGGAAACATCGCTCGCACCTGCGCCGCGACGGACTCAGCTCTTCACATCATCAAGCCGATGGGCTTTGCCATCGACGACAAAAAGCTCAAACGTGCGGGGCTCGACTACTGGCACAGCCTCGACATCACGTATTACGAAAGCCTTGATGACTTTTTCGAGAAAAATCCGAATGCGGACTTTCACTGCTTTTCGACAAAAGCTCCGAGATGCTACACCGAAGTCAAGTACAGCTATCCCGCGTTTTTGTTCTTCGGAAAAGAAACACGCGGACTGCCCGAAGATTTTCTCTTAAAGCATTACGACAGATGCGTGCGCATTCCGATGAAGAACGGACTGCGCAGTCTCAATCTTTCAAACTGCGCCGCGGTCGGCGTGTTCGAGGTGCTCCGGCAGCACAACTTCGAGGGGCTTGAGGGAGAAAGCAACTATTTCGGCGAGCTTATCTGATCAAAACAGCGGCGCGAACAGCTCTATCACCGCGCGGAAAATCCGCTTGAACAGACTCGTGCGACAGCTTTCTTCGTCGATAAGTCGGCTTTCTTCAAATATGTTCTCCATATCTTTCGCGATATCCGAAATCGCGGGGCTGTTATACATCCAAACTCCGCACTCGAAATGGAGATACAGACTTCTGAAATCGAGATTCACGGTACCGACCGTCGCATATTTTCCGTCGCAAACGAAAGTCTTTGCGTGGTTAAAGCCCGGTTTGTATTCGTAGATCTTGACGCCTGATTTTATGAGCTCGGGATAGTTTGACTTTGTGGCTTCATTGACTATCCGCTTATCGGGGATCCCGGGTACGACGATTCTCACGTCGACTCCGCTCTCGGCCGCACTGCACAGTGCGCGCTCCATACTGTAATCGATGATGAGATACGGCGTGCTTATCCAGATGTAGTCGACAGCGGCATAGATCATGTTCAAATACACGCTTTCGCCGACGGGGCTGTCATCGAGAGGGTTATCCGTATACGGCTGGACGACGCCGCAAGATTTTTCGCTCTCTTCGCGGTATTCGGGAAGATATTCCGAGTAGTCTCTCTTTCCGTTTAAATCTTTAAGGTCAAGGCTGTCCCACATCGACAAAAACATGACCGCAAGGCTTCTGACGGCACAGCCGGAGATTTTCACGGCGTTGTCTTTCCAGTATCCGTATGGGTGAGTCTCGTTTATGTATTCGTCGGCGAGGTTTACACCTCCCGTGAATCCCCATTTGCCGTCGACCACACATATCTTTCTGTGGTTTCTGTTATTGAGTCTCGCGGAAAGCACGGGAATAAATCTGTTAAACACCCTGCACTTTATACCCTCGGAGTTTAACTCTCGGCAAAAGCTCGTGCTGAGGTGATTTATGCACCCCATGTCGTCGTAGATGACACGAACATCGACTCCGCTTTTCACCTTTCGATTTAATATCTCGTGGATGCTGTCCCACATTTTACCGCGCTCGATTATGAAATATTCGAGAAATATATACTTCTCGGCTTTTTCGAGCGTTTCGAGAAGTGCGGGCAGAAAATCCTCACCCGTCGGGTAGTATTCCACATCGGTATCAACGTACGGCGGACAGCTTGACGAATTCTTTATGTAGTCCGACTGTCGGCGTGCCGCAGTGTTGTCAAGGGTATCGCACACGCGTCGGGAGTCATCATTCTGCGGAATGCTCATGAGGGCATATGTGTTTGCAAGGATCTTTTTAAGCTTTTTCGACAGCTCGTTTCCGCGAAACAGGAGATACATCGCGACTCCGAACGGAGGAAGCGCGAGTATCGGTATTATCCACGCTATCTTGTAGCTCGGGTTTTCGCGCGTGTTTATTATTTTACAGACGACCGCAAAGTCGATAAGCGCGAATATTCCGTAAAAAGCTCCCATGTACTCCGAAAATTTGAGCACGGCAAGACAAATGAAAAAAAGCTGAAACAGTATCAGCAGTGCAACGATGACCACGCGGCTCATCAAAAACTTCACAAGCTTCTTCACGCAAAGCACCTCCGAATAACACGCATTATACTTATATGATACATCAAATCGAAGGAAATTTCAAGACTATTCGCAACCGACAACGCTTTTCGACTTCAAAATATGTTATAATATCTTAATAAAAGCGAAAAACACAAGCTAAGGAATAAATCAGCTATGAAAAAACTACTCGTCCTCGACGGCAACAGCATCATAAACAGAGCTTTTTACGGCGTTCGCGGGCTGACCACGGCCGACGGCATGCCGACCAATGCTCTTTTCGGCTTTACGAACACCGTTAAGCGTTATCTCGACAGCATCGATCCCGAATATGCAGTCTGCACTTTCGACACTCGTTGCCCGACGTTCAGACATCTTAAATTCGACAAATACAAAAGTAACCGTCACGGTATGCCAGAGGAGCTTGCGTGTCAGATGCCGTATGCGAAGGAGATAATCTCCGCTCTCGGCTTTACGGTACTCGAGCTTGAGGGATATGAGGCCGACGACATCATCGGCACGGTCTGCAAAAACGCCGATCTTCACGGCGACATTCTCTCCTATATACTGACAGGCGACCGCGACTCCCTGCAGCTTATCACAGAGCGCACGAATGTCATTTTGATGCGAAACGGTAAAGATGAGCTTTTCGACACCGCGCATTTTAAGGACGTTTACGGAGTCCTACCTGAGCAGTTTGTTGACGTCAAGGCTCTCATGGGAGACTCCTCCGACTGCATCCCGGGAGTCCCGGGCATCGGAGAAAAGACCGCGCTGAAGCTCATTGCAAATGCCGAAAGCCTCGACGGGCTCTATGCCGATGCGGAAAACGGATATTTCGGCTCGACTCCGTCCGTCAGACGCAAACTCGACGAGGGACGCGACAGCGCATATATGTCGCAGTTTCTCGCGCGTATCTGCACAGATGCTCCGACAGGCGCGGATACGGACAGCTACATCCGCTCTAAGCGAGACGACGCGGAACTCTACAGACTCTTTACGAAGCTTGAGTTTCAAAGACTCATCCGAGATTTTTCTCTCTCGTCGCAGACAAGTCCAAATGACGTCGCGGAAGCTCCCGAAGTGTCCCACAGTGTCGACACTGTCTCCGTCACTTCCGAAGAGCTTTGCAAAACGGAACTCGGCGACGACATCTCCGTTGTGTTTGACGGAAAAGATCTTGCACTCTTCACGGGAGAGCGTGTTCTCTTGTGCGAAAACGCGGACTTTGACGCGCTGAAATACGTTTTCTCGCACGAGGTCACCTGCCACGACTCGAAGGAGCTTTCAAAGCGACTCGCCGCGTGTGGGCTTTCGCTGTCTTGCCGATTCGATACCATGCTCGCCGAATATCTTGCTGAACCCGGACGCGGCTCGTACCCGCTTCAATTGCTTGCGGAAAAGTATATCGGCACATCTGTCGACTCACCCGCAGACTCCGCATATGCCGTCGGCAAATGCGCGCAGATCCTCCGCGAGAAGCTTCGTGAATCTTCAATGGAGACGCTCCTTTACGATCTCGAGCTCCCTCTTGCGGCAGTGCTCGCGAACATAGAGCTCAACGGATTCAAGGTCGACCGCGACGGGATTCGCGCGTATGCGGCAGAGCTTTTGAAGACGGAGAACGAGCTTGCTGAAAATATATATTTCCTCGCGGGACACGACTTTAACATAAATTCTCCAAAACAGCTGTCGGAGGTGCTCTTTGAAGAGCTGTGCCTGCCGGGAGGTAAGAAAACAAAAACCGGATATTCGACCGACGCGGACACTCTGAAAAAGCTCCGTTACCGTCATCCAATCGTCTCCGAGATCCTCGCGTACAGGCAGGTCGCAAAGCTTCGCGGCACATACGGAGACGCGCTTGCCGACCTCGCTGATGAAAACTCACGCATACACACGTCGTTAAATCAGTGCGGAACGGCAACGGGTCGTCTTTCTTCAAATGATCCGAACTTACAGAACATACCCGTCCGCGGTGAGCTCGGGCGAGAGATACGAAATTATTTTACGGCAGAAGACGACAGCCACGTGCTCATCGACGCCGACTACTCGCAGATTGAGCTGAGACTGCTCGCACATCTGTCGGGCGACGAAAACATGATAAACGCGTTTTTATCGGGCATCGATATTCACACCGTGACCGCGTCACAGGTGTTCGGTGTGCCGATCGAAGAAGTTACGAAAGATCTCCGTCTGCGTGCAAAAGCCGTAAACTTCGGAATAGTGTACGGTATCGGCGCATTTTCGCTCGCTCAGGACATCGGCTCGACGAGAAAAGAGGCCGAGGAATATATCGAGGGATATTTCCGCACATATCCGCGTGTCGAAGAATATCTCAGATGCACCGTTGAAGAAGCCGAGAAAAACGGCTACACCGTCACGATGTTCAATCGTCGACGCCCCATTCCCGAGCTTCACAGCAAAAACAAAAACATCGCCGCATTCGGAAAGCGCGTTGCGATGAACAGTCCGATACAAGGAAGCGCAGCGGACATTATAAAGCTTGCCATGATAAACACCGCTCGAGCACTCAAGGAGGCAAAAATCGATGCAAGACTCATTCTCCAAGTGCACGACGAGCTGATCGTGGAGTCCCACGTCTCCTGTGCCGAGCAGGCACGTGAAATTCTGACGCGCGAGATGGAAAACGCCGTCACACTCTCAATTCCGCTCACAGCCGAAGCGAGCATCGGCGCGACATGGCTCGAAGCTAAGCAGTAAAACGAAAATAAAGCGAACGGCACGTGAATTATGTGTCGTTCGCTTTATTTTACGCGAAAGCAGTGAGTACGTAGTAGATAATGCCGTAAACTGCCCCTGCGGCAATTCCGTAGAGAATGACGGGCCCCGCTATTGTGAATATCTTCGCGCCCACACCGAGCACAAAGCCCTCTGCTTGTGGTCAAGTAGGACCCATTAATTTTTTGCAAAAATTTCGGA
>CAYWTG010000116.1:0-5178 GCA_964461155.1 uncultured Ruminococcus sp. | reverse complement strand
CAGTACATCTTGACGGTGAACTCCCACTGCTTTTCCTTTTCCTCGTCGGTGAACTTGATTCTTCTGTCCTCGCCGAGGAAGTTTACGCTCTCGGGGTTGTCGTCGCGACCCTCTTTGCAGTGCTCGCGAGTCCATGCGAGAGCTTTCTCGTATGCTTCATGATCGTAGATGCCCTCTTCCATACGGCGGAGGATCTCTACCTCGTCAACGGACTCAACGCGCATACCGAGATAGGACTCAACGAAGTCCTGATCCATGATGGAGCCTGCGATACCCATGCACTGAGAACCGATCTGGAGGTACGACTTGCCGCGCATAGTTGCAACGGCTACAGCCGCGCGACCGAAGCGGAGGAGCTTCTCCTTAACGTCATCGGGGATCTTTGTGGCGTCGTCTCTGTCCTGAACCTCATGTCCGTAGATACCGAACGCGGGAAGGCCCTTCTGTGCGTGAGCTGCGAGAACGGCTGCAAGGTAAACCGCACCGGGTCTCTCCGTTCCGTTGAAGCCCCAAACGCCCTTGATTGTGTGAGGATCCATATCCATGGTCTCGGAGCCGTAGCACCAGCAGGGAGTTACGGACAGGGTGATCGAAACGCCCTCTTTCTTGAACTTGTCGGCGCAAGCGGCAGCCTCGGGAACGCGGCCGATGGAATGATCCGCGATAACGACCTTAACGTGCTCGCCGTTTGAATAGTAGAGGTTCTCCTCAAAGAGACGCTTTGCCGCCTCTGCCATAGCCATGACCTGATCCTCGAGGGACTCGCGAAGCATCATGGGTCCGCGACGGGCGTCGATGATCGGACGGATGCCGATTACCGGGTAATCGCCGATGTACCTGTTTTTTGCCATAATAAATTATCTCCTTTGTTCGGATAAATATTTTCGCTTTTCGCGGGCAAGAACGCACTTCCCGCTTGTACATATGATTGTACCACAATTTGACCGATAAATCAATCACATAATAAAAAAACTTTAGTCCGAAGTCATCGCAACGGCAAAAAAGATCTCCGCACGTATGACGGAGATCTTTGAAAAATACACTTTATTAAAGCTTTGCGCAGATATCACGAACGATCGCGTTGAGCTCGTCGCTTTTTGCTTCGATATCGCTCACGAGCTTGAACTGAGTGTGAGCGCGAACGAGGTTGTGCTCGGGGTAGTGTGTCTTGAAGTAGACGTCTCCGTTGATGTAGTCACCGAGGAAGCGCATACCGCACTCGAGCGTCATGAGCTTGACGGAGAACGGAAGAAGCTCGATCTCGCGGGGAGTTATCGACGGGAGTGCCTCAAGGAAGCCGCGTGCGAAGTACTCGAACTTTGTGCTGTCGAAGTATATCTTGGAAACGTCGGGCTCATCCTCGGCACCGCTCGAGCCGCCGAAGCGAAGCGCGTCGCCGAAGTCGTAAAGAAGCGAACCGGGCATTACCGTATCGAGGTCGATAACGCAAACTCCCTCGCCGGTCTTCTCATCGAGCAGGACGTTGTTGAGCTTTGTATCGTTGTGAGTTACGCGAAGCGGGATGATTCCCTTTGCGATGTCGTCAACGACGGTCGAAGCCTCCTTCTCGCGTGCGAGGACGAAGTCGATCTCCTCACGAACGGAGTCGGCGCGGCCGGACTTGTTTTCGGCGACTGCCTTTTTGAAGTCGACGTATCTGCTCGGGGTGTTGTGGAAGTTCGGGATGACCTCGCAAAGCTTATCTGCGGGGAAATCCGCGAGCATATTCTGGAAGTTACCGAACATCTTTGCAGCGTGATAAAGCTGCATCGGGTCGGTCACGGTGTCGTAGGAGACCGCGTGATCGATGTAGATGTACATACGGTAGAAGTCGCCGTTCTCGTCACGGTAGTACGGCAGGCCGTCTGCGGCGTTTATAACGGTGAGCGTCTCGCGGTTTGCGTCTCCGCCCGCGGCCGTGATCTTGCGTCTGAGATGCTCGGTCACCGCCTTGACATTCTCCATAACGCACTCGGGGTTCGGGAAAACATTGCGGTTTATCTTCTGGAAAATATAGCTCTGCTCATCTCCGCGAAGAAGATATGTGTCGTTTATATGTCCGTTTCCGTAGGAGGTAGGTGTGATATCCACGTTGAACTGCTTTATTATGTTTTTGAGGTTTCCTGTCATTATCTCATCCTCCGATGTTTTTCTTGGCGATTCGGCAATAAATACCGACTCGAACTAAATCATACCATATATTCAAGTGTTTTGCAAGCCCTTGCGGCAAAATATTTGTCGCTTCAGCGGTTCGCGCTGAAAACATCCGCGACTTCCGTGATCGTGATGTACGACGACGGGTCGATGTCGTGGACGAGTTGTTTCATCTTTCCGATCTGGAAACGGTTAACGACGAAGTACACCATCGTCTTTTCCTCACCGGAATAGCTTCCGCGAGCCTCAATGCGCGTCATGCCGCTTCCGAAAGCTTCGGAAAGAGATGCGCAGACCTCGTCCGGGCGCACGGTGACGATCATCGCGGCTTTCGAGCGGTCAAGACCCTCGACGATAAAGTCTATCGTTTTAAGCCCCGCGTAATACGTCACGATGGAATAAAGCGGCAAGATCCAGCTGTGCATGACGATGCCGCAGAAAATATAAAGAATCACATTATATATCATCACGAACGAGCCGACGGTAAGGCCGAGTCGCTTTGCGAAGATCACAGCCATGACCTCGATGCCGTCCATAGCTCCGCCGTATCTGACCGCCGTTCCGCTTCCGATTCCCGAGATCACGCCGCCGAACAGGGCGCAGAGAAGAAGATCGGTGCCGGCAAGCGGAGATGCCATGCTGACGTCGATCGGCAGGACATCGGTGATAAGATACGCGCTGACGGAGTACACGGCGACGGTGTAGATCGCGTAAAAGGTAAAATGCATTCCCTGCTTTTTGAGTCCGTACAAAAACAGCGGGACATTAAGGCAGATAAGGAATACGGAAAGTGACAAAAACTCCGGTGTGAGCTGTGAAAGCAGCATCGACGTTCCCGAGATCCCGCTGTCGTAAAGCTTAACGGGAGACAAGAACACGGTGACGCCGAAAGCGTTTATCATTCCCGCTATCGTGAGCATGACGATGTTTTTGAGCTTGATGCCTCGAAACCGGTCGAGGAAGCTTTTTTTCTCTCTGATCTTGTTTTCTTTCAAATACGTTTCTCCTTTTCGATAAGTCTCGCGCGGAGCACCGCGCAGAAATGCTACAATATATTTTATCATAAAAATATGAACATTACAACACCGAGAGCCGACTCGCCTCCGAAATCACAAAATTTCAAGCAGCTTTTCCCACAATACGCCGACGTGTGTGAAAGTTTATGTTTTTTTACATACAAAATCACATAAACCCTTGACTTTAGGCAAGCGATGTTATAAAATAAAGATATCACAAAAGCTGTGCCGTTTTAGCACGGCATACGGCAAATTCTTTTTTTCGGAGGTTGTTATGGCATTACCTGTTGCTATTCAGCTTTATTCACTCAGAGACGATATGGAAAAGGACTTCAGAGGCACTCTCGAGGCTGTCAAGAAGATGGGCTACGACGGTGTTGAGTTCGCAGGTCTCTACGATCACGACGCAAAGGAAGTCAACGCAATGTGCAAAGAGATCGGTCTCGTTCCGATTTCCGCTCACGTTACAACAGACGACTACCTCTGCGACGAGGGCGGCGTTCCCGCAGTTCTCGACAGATGGCACGATGTCGGTGTAAAGTACGTTGTTATCCCCTACCTCGGAGACGAGCGTCGTCCCGGCGGTCCCCGTTGGAGCGGTGCGGACGTTAAGAACCCCACTCGCGAGCTCATCGAGAAGATCGGTACCGGCGCACAGGAGCGCGGTATGCAGCTTCTCTACCACAACCACGACTTCGAGTTCAAGAACAAGATCGACGGTCAGTATATGCTCGAGTACCTCTATGACTGCTATACTCCCGAGGTTCTCTCCAGCGAGCTTGACACGTGCTGGGTAAACATCGGCGGCGAGGTTCCCGCAGACTACATCAAGAAGTACACAGGTCGCGCACCCGTCGTTCACCTCAAGGACTTCTACATGACAGGTACTCTCCCGAAGCACCTCTACGCTCTCATCGGTATCGACGAGGAAGAGGCTGAGGCAGAAGAGGCAACCTTCGAGTTCAGACCCGTAGGTCACGGTATGCAGGATATGCCCGCAATCCTTGCTTCCGCAAAGGAAGCAGGCGCAGGCTGGGTTGTCGTCGAGCAGGACGATCCCACTCCCGGCTCAACTCCCATGGAGTGCGCTGAGAAGTCCATCAAGTACCTCAAGAATCTTGAGTGGTAATTTAAAGAAACTTTATACCGTATAAAGCACGGTTATATCCTACGAAAGGCGGACATTTATTATGTCAGATGCAGTACTTAGCCAGTTTAAGCAGGAAGTTGTAGAGGAGAAGAAGGTCTCCGACAGAAAGATCAAGGTCGGTATCATCGGTACCGGTTGGATCGCAGAGAGCCACATCTACAGCTACCTCCAGCAGCCCGACGTCGAGATCGTTGCGGCAGCAGACCTCATCCCCGGCAAGGCCGAGGAGAAGATGAAGAAGTTCGGTATTGAGGGTGCAAGATGCTACCTCAGCCACAAGGACATGATCGACAACGAGCCCGAGCTCGACGTTGTAAGCGTTTGCACCTACAACACACAGCACGCAGCTCCCACGATCTACGCTCTTGAGCACGGCCTCCATGTTCTTCTTGAGAAGCCCTTCACCGTAACTCTCGACGAAGCTGTCGAGATCATGAAGGCAGAGAAGAAGAGCGGCAAGGTTCTCTCTATCGGCTTCCAGCCCCGTTTCGACGGCAATATGCAGATGATCAAGAAGATCGTCGAGTCCGGCGAGCTCGGAGAGATCTACTACATCCAGACCGGTGGCGGACGTCGCCGCGGTATTCCGGGAAGCACATTCATCGAGAAGTCCACAGGCGGTATCGGTGCTCTCGGTGACATCGGATGCTACTCCCTCGACATGGTCCTCAACGCTATCGGCTATCCGAAGCCGCTTACCGTTTCCGGTTACACCTCCGCATTCTTCGGTCAGAACCCGAAGTACAACGGCGAGGACGCAGCTCGTTTCACAGTTGACGACTTCGGCGCAGCTTTCGTTCGTCTCGAGGGCGGAATCATCCTCGACTTCAGAATCGCATGGGCTATGCACGTTGACAC
>CAYWTG010000115.1:0-5216 GCA_964461155.1 uncultured Ruminococcus sp. | reverse complement strand
AGTCATCGGATTAAAAAACGCCGCGGATGAGAGCGATGAATACTCATCGGAGATCTTGTCGGCTTTGAAAAATGTGCTTCTTCGCTCGAGAGACGAAGCCGACGACTCGCCGACGGCGGTTGAGCTTGTGATAGTCGAAAACGAAAAAACACGCGAGCTTTACGTCACGGCCGACTGCACTATCGTGCTCGACGGAGAATACTATGACGTGATAGATGCCGCAGCTCTGTTTGAGATTTTCGAGCGTGCGGGGGCCAAATTTAATTATTTAAAGTAACTGAAATATGAAAGGAAAAAACAAAAATGAAACAAGGTAAGTTTAATTCACTTACGGCGATGCTCATCGCGGCGGCAACGGTCTTCTCAACTGTCGGCTGCACGAGAGTTTCGGCCTCGACAGATGATCTGACAGTTGATATGACGCGAAGCGCGAACGTGGAATGCGTCGACGGAGATGAGAGCTTTGACGACATATACACCGACTTTTCGGCCGAGCTGTTTCGCCGAAGCTTCAAAAATGAGAACACGCTGATATCACCGCTTTCCGTGATGCTCGCACTCGGCATTTCCGCAAACGGTGCCGCCGGCGAGACTGCCGAAGAATACACGCGCCTTTTCGGAGGTGCGGACGCCGATGATATGAACAAATACCTTTATTCATATGTCGAAAGCATCTGCGGCGAAGAGGAGGCGAAGCTCACGAGTGCAAACTCGCTTTGGCTCAACGGTGAGATGAGCTATGAAGTGAAGCGCGACTTTTTGCAAAACGTCATCGACTACTATTCGGCGGATGTACTTAAAAGCTCGTTTGGCGAGAGCACGGTAAATGAGATGAACTCGTGGTGCTCCGAGCACACGGACGGCATGGTCGAAAATGCGGTGAGCGGCCTGCCGGAGGATGTAGCGGCACTCATAGTGAACGCGGTCTGCTTCAGTGCTCACTGGAACGATAATTATTATGACGGACAGATATCCGACGGAACCTTCACGTCCGAGGGCGGAGACAAACGCACGGTCAAGATGCTTTCTTCTCTCGAGGGCGGCTATATCGAAAGCGCGCTTGCCACGGGATTTAAGAAATACTATCTCGGTGACCGTTATGCGTTTGTCGCGCTTCTGCCGAACGAGGGCGTTTCGATTTCGGCATTTGCGGATTCACTGAGCGGCGACGAGATACGCAGTCTTTTGGACAGTGAGAGCGAAGTGCATTCCGTCAGGGTCAGTATGCCCGAGTTTGCGTATGACTCGAAGGTCGACATGACCGAAACTCTCGCGGAGATGGGTCTTGAAAAATCATTTTCGACCTCCGCCGATTATTCGGGAATCACGTCGGATATGCCGATATATATCGGCGGTATCGAGCACGCGACACGCATTGAGCTGACGAGAAACGGAACGAGCTGCGCCGCTGTGACAGTTGAACAGCTCATGGGTGCGTCCATGCCCGACAAATCAGTAGTGCTCGACAGACCGTTCGTGTACATGATCGTGGACTGCGAAAACTCGCTGCCGGTGATGATCGGCGCCGTGACCGATATTACAGAGTGAATACGAAAGCCCTCCGACGAAAATACAGCGTCGGAGGACTTTCGTATAATGAGTTTTATTTGCCGATGTACTCGCGAAGCAGAAGAAGCGTGTTCTTCACGCCGTCTGCGTGAGATCTCTCATAGCCGTGGCTTGCGTAAACGCCCGCGCCGATAAGGCCGTGGCGAATATCCGCGCCGCCGCGAAGCGTGGCTTCAACATCCGAGCCGTAGTGGGGGTAAACGTCAACGGCGTAATCCGCTCCCGCGCGACGAGCCGCGTCGATCAGAGCTCCGACCGTGTCGTAGCTGTACGGGCCGCCAGAATCCTTGGCACAGATCGACACCATGCGCTCCGTGCATTTGAGTCCGTCGCCGACGCAGCCCATATCGACGCTTATCGCCTCGACGACATCACTCGGAACGGAAGCCGAGCCGCCGTGGCCGACTTCTTCGTATACGGTGATGTGAGCATATGTGCGTCGAGAGGGCACGAGCTTTCCGTCGGCGATGCATTTTGCAAGCGCAAGGAGTATGCCGACCGAGAGCTTGTCATCCAAAAAACGGCTCTTTATGTAACCCGACTCCGTGTAGCGGAAGCGCGGCTCGAAAGCAACGATGTCGCCGACCTCGATGCCGAGTGCGCGAGTCTCGTCCTCGCTTTTGACGTCTTCGTCAAGCAAAACTTCGGTGTTGTCGAAGTCGCGCGCAGTTGTTGCGTAATTTCCGTTGACGTGTACCGAGGCGTTGCAGAGCTGGAGCGTTCCCTCGAGGCTCTTGCAGCCTCGAGTGTAGACGCGGACGTTTTCGGTCTCTCCGTTTTCCGCACGCATACCGCCGAGAGGTGTCACGCGAAGTCTTCCGTTTGATTTTATCTCCGCGACCATCGCGCCGAGCGTGTCGGTGTGCGCCTCGAGCATCAGTCCGTCACCGTCGCCGCCGAGCTCGACTAAAAGCCCGCCCTTGACGGTCGTTTTCGTTTTGAATCCGAGCGACTCGAACTCGTTTTTTGTATACTCGATCACACTCGCCGTAAAACCCGTCGGGCTGTCGATCGACATCAGCTCTCTTGTCTTATCTATCGCAAATGAAGTGTATTCTTTCATTCTGGTATCCTCCGAGTTATTATGTTTTTCGATTAGAGTATACCACAGCCCGCGAGCAAAAGCAAGCTTTGCGGCAAAATACGTTGATAAATGCCGAAGTGTGTGGTACAATATTACAAGTATCGGATTTTTTTAACGGAAGTGAGTTAAGACATGGTAAAAGAGCTTATGCACGACCCTATATTTCTCGCGGGAAAATCGATTCCGGCGACGAGCGACGATCTCGACACGGCGAGAGACCTACTTGACACCCTGACGGAGCACGCCGACGAATGCGTCGGAATGGCGGCGAATATGATAGGTGTCAAAAAGCGCATCATAGCATTTCGCGACGAGAGCGGTCGCGTACCCGTGTACACGGTGATGTTCAATCCCGAGATCATAAAAAAGGACGGTGTGTTTGCCGCAGAGGAGGGATGTCTGTCGCTTCTCGGAGGCCCGCGTCCGTGTCGGCGATTTAGGTCGATAAAAGTAAAATATCAAAACGAAAAAATGCAGGTAAAGATAAAGACCTACATCGGGTGGACAGCTCAGATAATCCAGCACGAGATCGACCACCTCGAGGGGATACTGATATAAAAGGGGAAAATCGGAGAAAGCGACGCTTTCTTCGGTTTTTTCGTTTTTGCGCGGTAAAAAGAGAGGTAAAACTCCGCAAATTTCGCCGAGATACAACAGCTCGATTTTTATCCGAACTTTTTTCGCGTATGCGGTGCGTAAGCTTTGACAAAAGGGTAATTGTGTGATATAATTTATAGTGAGTTATTGCCCTTATCGGGCAGTGTGAATGTGCACGGAGGTACGTCGCATGAGAGAGCTTTTGATGAGCATCATACATAATATCAAGATGATTTCGATCCCCGATATAATAGACATAGCTTGCGTATCGGTGTTGTTTTATTTCCTTTATAAATTTATGCGCGACAGACGCTCGGGAAAGCTCGCGCTCGGAATAATCGTTTTGATCGTGCTGAAATTCGTGAGCGATCTTTTCGATATGTACGTTATTCAGTTTCTATTGCAGAATATATTCCAAGTCGGACTCATCGCCGTTGCGGTCATCTTCCAACCGGAGCTCAGAAGTGCGCTTGAAAAAGTCGGCGGACAGCCGCTGAAGAGCATAAAGAGCATCGGCGACAGCAACGTTGCTCCCGCAGAGCGAATGATCCGCAACGTGACGGACGCGGTCTTTGAGCTCAGCGCATCAAAGACGGGTGCGCTGATCGTCTTCGAGAGGCTGACTCGCCTCGGCGATCTCATAATGTCCGGAAGCGTTATCGATGCCGAGCCGAACGTGCTTTTGATCAAAAACGTGTTCTTTAACAAAGCACCGCTTCATGACGGCGCGCTCATCGTGCGCGACAATCGACTTCATGCGGCGGGATGTCTGCTTCCGCTGTCGTCCGATCCCGAGATCGTAAAGGAGCTCGGCACGCGCCACCGTGCCGCCATCGGCACGAGCGAAAACAGTGACGCCGTCGTCGTCGTCGTCTCAGAGGAAACAGGCACGGTATCGCTCGCCTTTGAGGGCGTGCTCTACCGAGACTATACAAAGGACGCTCTGTTCGCGGCACTCCGCCATTATCTGATTCCCGATGACGTGAGAAGCACCGGCAAGCTCCCGTTCGTAAAGAAAGCGCACAAGAAGCGCGCATCAGAAACAGAGGACACCGCAAATAACGCGGGAGGTGACTCAAATGAATGAAAAGAAAAGCTCCGGTGTGATCCGCCACGCGGCACACGACAGTGAGACATCCGCAAAAAAGAGCACGGCCGCTTCAGTCGTGCCGAAAATACTTTGCATCTTTGCGGCGTTTGTACTGTGGCTTTACGTCATGCAGGTCGAAAGCCCCGAGTACGAATATGAGATAACCTCCGTGCCCGTCGAGCTTGAAAACGCGCGTGCGCTTCAGGACGACAGCGGTCTTTCCGTTTACGCGGGAAGCGGCAACCGCATCAACGTCACCGTTGCGGGCAAAAAGAGCATCGTTACAAAGCTCAGTGCCGACGACATCAAAGCGACGGTAGATCTCAGCCGAATAAAAGAAGCGGGCAGACATTCGCTCGATATTTCGTTCGACCTGCCGGAAGACGTGACGCTCGTTTCGGGCGAGCCGTCGTCCGTTACGGTGTATGTTGACGAAACGGATACGGTATCGCTTCCGATCAGTGTTAAATTTAAGGACGCCTCGGTCATCGTAAAGCCCTACGAGTCGGGCAAGCCGACCACGGATATCGACACGGTCACCGTAACGGGACCGAAAATGCGTCTCAATGAGCTTGAAAGTGCCGTTGTCAGCATCGAAATGGCAAGCCTCAAGTCCACCTTTACCACGAGTGCCGAGATATTTCTTGTCGACGAGCGAGGAAACAGCGTCGATATGAGCTATTTCAGTATGTCGGAGACCATGGCAAATGTCACGGTTCCCATATATCTCGAGAGAGAGTATCAGATAAATGATCTCGTGAAGTTTAAATACGGCCTCGTCGACGCGTCGCACGTTACCGTCAGCTGTGAACCGGAGGTGCTGAAAATAAGGGGAGACGCGGCAAAGCTCGAGGGAGACACGCTCCCGTTTGAGAC
>CAYWTG010000114.1:0-5250 GCA_964461155.1 uncultured Ruminococcus sp. | reverse complement strand
AGCCGACACTTTTGTTGAGCCTTTGCCGAGCGCGGTCGATGATTTCATCGACGTTACCATGGAAACGGAAAATGCCGAATTTATAAATGAACTTTACTCTCACTATGTGATGCGCGGCGTAACCTCGACGAAGTTTGAGCCGGATATGGCTGTCACGCGTGCGATGCTCGTCACGCTCCTGTACAGATCAAACTTTGACGTTTGCGTGCGCGGAGAAGACGGTGAAGACGAAAGAAAAGAGCATGATCCGAAAGATTACGCACAGAACAGCTTTTCCGACGTAAAAAAAGGCGCGTGGTATGAGACTGCCGTCAACTGGGCATCGTCGCTCGGTATCGTCGCGGGATATCCCGACGGATCTTTCAAGCCGAACGCTGATCTGACGCGTGAAGAATACTACACGATTTTGGCGCGCTACTACAAGGCTAAAGCAAGGCTTCTCCCGTCGGACGAAAACGGAAGCGTCACGTACATTCCTCACGCCGACTACGACGAAATCTCCGACTGGGCGAAGGAGTCGTACCGCTTCTGCGTTTCCGTGAAGCTCATTGACGTGAAAACGGCGGAGCTTGACGAGGACGGCAAGCTTATTGAGGATGCAAAATATTATTTCGAGCCTCAGGACACCGTGACGCGCGCTGCGATGGCCGGAGATATCTGGAATATGTTCGAGCCGTTCAGAGATTATCCCTACAGCTGGCATTTCGGATTTGCCAAATACCCCGTGATCGAGTACGTGCCGTACTTCGGATAAAATCAAAGCCAAAGGAGAACTTGCCGCCGTGTGAGTTCTCCTTTTGCCATACGCGAGTCGAAAAACTGTTGACACGGCGTGACGGCTGTGATACAATGAAGAAAACATCCGAATACGAAAGGTTTTTGAAAATTATGAATGATATTTTGACTTTTGCAAAAGATACCGTGCTGTCGTCGCTCGAGCTGACGCTGTCCATGTCGGCGTTTATGGAGAAAAAGGCGACAGTCCGCGAGGTCGAAGAAGCAGACGGGATCACCGTCTTCCACATGAAAGACCCCGACGACCCGTCGACGGATCGTATCGACATCTCGGCGAGAGTTGTAAATGACACGGTCATCTTCTCGATCGACGCGGCGTTCCGCGCGGACATCGGCGCGGTATATTCGCTCCTCCCCGATCGTGCGGTAAGCTTCCGCCTTTGCGAGAAGTGTGCACCCGACGACATCCTTGCGTTCGAGCACTACGGCCCGTGGTGGATGTTCCCCGATTTTCTCTCCTCGACCGACGAGATAAAGAGACGCTCGCAGAATCTCGTGATGCGCTTCGGCG
The DNA here is from genome assembly GCA_964461155.1 of uncultured Ruminococcus sp. GTDB lineage: Bacteria > Bacillota > Clostridia > Oscillospirales > CAG-272 > RUG11130. Next base: position 3,944 of record CAYWTG010000114.1, on the reverse strand, counting down.
AGAAGCACTGCCACCTGCTTCCGCTTTGCGGCGACGACCTCAGATGCGAAGTCGGCGATAGCGAGGTATATATCGCTCCCGGCACCTCGGGACTCCAGAGTCTGTGCGGCGATTTCCTTGCCGTAACCGTGGCCGACGAGCCGTTTGCGGCAGTTCACGCGGGTTACGAAAACGCACGTGCCGCAGGCGCGATCCGCGTTCCGCTTCGCCGTGAGCGCGAATATCCCGAGATTTTCGACAGCTTCGGCTGGTGCACTTGGAACACGTTCTATCACGACATGACAAGCGCGAAGATCTACGAGAAGCTCGATGAATTTAAGGAAAAGAATATCCCGATCAAGTGGATGATAATCGACGACGGCTGGAGCCGCTACAACGGACTTCTGCTCGATTCGTTCAAGGAAGACCTCACAAAGTTCCCCGAGGGACTTGCCGCGTGCATCGCGAAGATCAAGAACGAGTACGGCGTCGAGCGCGTCGGCGTTTGGCAGTCGTTCCTCGGATATTGGCACGGAGTCGACCCGAACGGCGAGCTCTACGAAAGCCAGAAAGAAAATCTCGTGATGACACCCGCAGGCGTGCCTATTCCCGCGTTCGACGAGGATCGCGCGTTTGCGTTCTGGGACGCATGGCACTCGTACCTCGCTGAGCGCGGCGTCGACTTCCTCAAGATCGACAACCAGAGCTCTATCTCATACCGCGCGAGTGGCATCATGCCGTCCTGCGAGGCGGCGCGTATCGCACACCGCGCACTCGAGCGTTCTGTTATCAAGAACTTCGGTGGCGTTATGATAAACTGCATGGGCATGGACATCGAGGACGTGCTCTCGCGCCCGATGACGGCAGTTTCGCGCAACAGCGACGACTTCTATCCCGGCCGCTGCAGAAACTTCGTTCCGCACGTCGTTCAGAATGCGTATAACGCGATCTGGCACGGCGAGATGTACTACTGCGACTACGATATGTGGTGGTCGAGCCACGTTTCCGCGGTGCAGAGCGGCGTTCTTCGCGCGATAAGCGGAGGCCCGATCTACGTCAGCGACGCCATCGGCGGAACGATTCCCGAGGCTATCATGCCGACGATCGAGGAGGACGGAAGAATCCTCCGCTGCGACGGTGCGGGAGTTCCCACGAGCGACCTTTTCTACACTGACACGCGCCACACCGAGAGACTTCTCAAGCTGTGGAACCGCAGCGGCGACGCATTTATGCTCGCACTTTACAACATCGCGCTCGGAGATCACAGCCTCACGATAACGGACACGTTTCGCCTTGCGGACATCCCCGAGATCGACCGCGAGCGTGAGTACGTCGCATACAACTACTTTACAAAGAGCGCGGAAAAGCTCGTCGCAAACGACGTGCGCGAGGTAACTCTCGAGCCCGACGAAACGGGACTTTACAACATTTACCCCGTTTTCTCCGACGAGGGCGGCGAGTACATTATGCTCGGAAACACGGATAAATATGCCGCCGTTGCTTCTTGCGAGAAGACAAAAACCTATCTTTCGGAGCTTCTTTGATGTATATTACAAAAGCAAAACTTGCGGAAGTTTCGCGCATATCGGAAATTTACGACGCGGCGCGTGAATATATGAGACGCGCGGGCAACGCACATCAGTGGGGCGGGGGATACCCGTCCGACGCCACGATCCGCGAGGATATCGAAAAAGAGAGACTCTACGTCTGCAAGGACGAGGACGGAGACATCCTCGGAGTGTTCTGCTACTTTTTCGGAAGTGAGCCGACTTATCGCGAGATATTCGAGGGTGAGTGGCTCACAGCATCAGGTGCGGAGTCGGGCGCGAATGACGAAGAAGCTTCGCGCTACGGCGTCATGCACCGCGTGGCGGTTGCAGATCACGCGCACGGACGAGGAGTCGCCGCGTACTGCTTTGATTTCTGCTTTGAAAGGTGCGGAGATCTTCGCATCGACACGCATCGCGACAACATTCCGATGCAGAAAGCACTCGCTCGCGCGGGATTTTCGCGGCGCGGCATAATCTATCTCGAAAACGGTGACGAGAGGATCGCATTCCAAAAAAACGGCGTGCGAAAGCTGTGATCTCAAGTATTTCGAGGGACTCTTGTGCGGATATTTTGCCGACGAGTCACTGACGGAGGCAGAGCGTGTCGGCGAAGCACTTCGCGCGGCGGCGAAATATGCCCCGATCGATTTTTCGCCCGAGCTTCTCCCCGCACCGAGCCTTGCGGGCAAGCTCGGCCTTTCCGAGTACACTCCGTCGATGGGACTCCGCCTTTACGAGAGCCGAATCGACGCGGCGGCGAAAGCTCACCCCGAGTTTTCGGCTCGGCTTCTCGCATATCGCGAGAAAATAAAGCTTCGCGACGAGGCACAGCACCGCCTGCTTGATCCTATAACCGTCGAGCTTTCCGCGTCCGGCGCGAACCGGGGCGGTCACTCGAATCCCGATTACGGAAAGATCGTAAACTTCGGCACGGAGCACGTCCGCGCGACGATCGAAAAATACGCAAAGCTTAATCCGCGTGAGGCGGCGTTTTACCGCTCGTGCACGGCAGCCATGGACGCGCTCGACATCCTCGGAGAGAGATACAGACTCCTCGCGCTTCGCCGTGCGGAGAATGAAAGCGACGACGGGAAACGCCGACTTTATTCGGACATGGCGCACGCTTTCGGGACTGTCCCGCGTCGCGCGGCATATGACTTTACATCCGCCGTATGCGCGTTTATGCTCGTCTTCGCACTCGACGGAAACGACTCCCCCGGGCCGATTTGATATGTATATGTACCCCGCGTTTGCGAAAACGGAGGATAAAGAGTCGGCTCGCGCGGCGTTTGTTTCACTCGCAAAGGCGTATTTTGCCGCAGGCGGCCGGCAGTACACGGTCACCGTTGTTTCGCCGGAAGAGCTTCTTGACGCGAAGATCCATCCCGAGGAGCACGAGAACCTGATAGTCCGCGTCGGCGGCTACAGCGAATATTTCGTTCGCCTGTCGGCGGCACTTCAGGACAGCGTCATCACTCGAACGACGCAGGAGCTGTAAAAAAATCGAGCTTATCGCATTCCTCTTTCGGGACGCGAAAAGCTCGCGAAAAAAGAAAGCTCGGACGCATCACAAAGATGTGTCCGAGTTTTTTAGATTTAAAGCTGATCTGCGATATCGTAAATGAGTCTTTCGGTCTTCTCCCAGCCGAGGCACGGGTCTGTGATCGACTTGCCGTATACGCCCTCGCCGATCTTCTGCGCACCGTCTTCGATGTAGCTTTCGATCATGAGTCCCTTTACAAGACGCTTGATGTCGGCGTTGTGACGGCAGCTGTGGAGGACCTCGTTTGCGATCCTTATCTGCTCGAGGTACTTCTTGCCGGAGTTCGCGTGGTTCGTGTCCACGATGACCGACGGATTTTTAAGATCAGCGTGAGCGGCGTAAGTGTCCGCAAGACGCGCGAGATCTTCGTAGTGGTAGTTCGGGAACGACGCGCCGCGATCGTTGACATATCCGCGAAGTATCGCGTGAGCGTACGGATTACCCTCGCTCATGACCTCCCAACCGCGATAGATGAACGCGTGAGAGTGCTGTGCGGCGGTGATCGAGTTCATCATGACGGAAATGTCGCCCGATGTCGGGTTCTTCATTCCGACGGGGATGTCGAGTCCGCTCGAGGTGAGTCTGTGGAACTGGTTCTCGACGGAGCGCGCGCCGATGGCAACATAGGAGAGCACGTCGTCGAGGTAGCGGTAGTTTTCGGGGTAGAGCATCTCGTCGGCACAGCTGAAGCCCGTCTCGCGGAGAGCTCTCATGTGGAGCTCACGGATGGCGATGATTCCGCGAAGCAGGTCGGGGTTTCCGGTCGGGTTCGGCTGATGGAGCATTCCCTTATATCCGTCGCCCGTGGTGCGCGGCTTTCCGGTGTAGATGCGGGGGATGATGATTATCTTGTCTTCGACCTTGTCCTGAAC
>CAYWTG010000113.1:0-5264 GCA_964461155.1 uncultured Ruminococcus sp. | reverse complement strand
CTCTACAAGGGTCATCCCGGACTTTACGGCTTCTATGTAGGCGACGAGCCCTCGAGCAAGAAGGATTACGACGCCAGCGCAAGATGCATTCGCATTCAGAAGAGATGCGCTCCCGAGCTTCGTCCTTACATCAACTTCCAGGGCTCGAGCTGCTTCCATTCTCCCGAGTGCTTCGACGGCCGTACATTCGGCGAGTGGCTTCGTGACCTCAACGCCGAGACAGGCTTTGCCGATTTCAGCTTCAGCCAGTATGAGCAGGTTGCCGGACATCCCGGCGTAAAGACCGTTCTCGATGCGGGCAACATGGGTATCGAGTACTACTTTAAGGCTCTCAAGCCCCTTATCGAGGTTGCTGAGCCCGCCAATGTTGACGTTTGGGGATCTATCCTCCTCAGCGCACACTATCACTTCCGTGTTCCCACCGAGTACGACATCATGTGGCAGATCACCACAGCTGCCGCTTGCGGTTGCCGCGGTATGATCGGTTTCCGCTTCTATGACCGCACATTCGGCCCGAACTACCACGGTTCTCCCGTTGACGAGTACGGCAACAAGACAGAGCAGTACTACAAGCTCCTCCGTTGCCAGAGACGTTTCGCCGACCACTATGGCGAGCTTATCATGTCTCTCAAGAGACAGAGCACTTACTTCGTAGGTACTCAGAGAGGCTCCTATCCGATCTTCGGCGCAGGCTCTCACTACGCTGTTGACGGCATTCGCGCAAATGAGGATGCTATCGTTTCGTTCTTCAAGGCTGAGGACGGCACAGAGTATCTCTGCCTCGTTAACGCTTCGCAGGTCAATGACGGCGTATACAAGATCGACTTCGATCGTGAGAAGTACTCGCTTGTTGAGGTTCTCTGCAACGGCACTGTTGAGGCTGCTTACGAGCCTACCAACACCGACGAGCACTGGGACGGTCACTGGCTGTATCCCGGTCAGATGGCAATGTTCCGCATCGACGAAAAGAAATAATTTTCAAAAGTCAGAAGACCTCCGACATTACCTTGTCGGGGGTCTTTTTGCGCTTGTTTCGAGTTTGTTGTAAAATCAGGCAAAGGCTGATATCGTCGAAAAAGCTTTACTTTTGACGCGGAATGTGTTATAATGGACTTCGACTTTACAGAAAGAGGTGTACCGAATGTCAAACAGTAATGCGAAAAATAAGATTTTCGCGCTCTTAAAAGGGCTTAGGATAGCTTTCTTTCCGCTGATGTTCTGCTATCTTGAGCTTGTACTTCATCTTTGCGCTTATTCTTCACTTAATAAAAATACCGTATGGATCATCCTATTCTCGATCGGCCTCGGACTTATTCCCGCAGTGCTGACGCAACTGTTCCCGCGCCGTGTTAATCACGTCCTGACGTATGTCTTCGCGGGAATATCGACCCTCGCTTTCGAGATCGAGACGGTGTATTTCTCGGTCTTCAAGGGATTTGCCCCCATATCGTCGGCGACCCTCGGCGCACAGGCCGTGACAAACTTCACCGGCGGCATGATCGAGGGTATTCGCACGGCGATGCTGTGGATAATCCTGCTTCTTCTTCCGCTTGCGGCGTATATCGTGTATGACGTGCTTGTAAAGCCGAGCTATACACGCCCGTCGTGGCGCAGGGTCATCGCGGCGGCACTTGCGGCAGTCCTCGTCCTCGGCGGAAGCATCGGGACGCTCGCGGCGTTTTTCTCCGGTGTCCCCTCGCTCTTTAACACGCTTACGTCGTCGGAGACTTCCACGGATACGGGAGTTTCGACTTTCGGCCTTAATATGACGATCCTCTGTGAGCTTCGCTTCTTGATCTTCGGCACAGGTGAAGATATGGTCGAAGACGTACTTAACAATGCAGAGTACGACGCCGAGTATCAGACGGATCCGAGTATCAGCTTTGCGGAGCTTTACGAAAAAGCAGAAAACGACAGGGAGCTTCGCAATCTCACCGCTTCGCTTTCAAATATGCCGGTCTCGAAGAAGAACGAGTACACCGGTATTTGCGAGGGATATAATCTCGTGGCTATCTGCGCCGAGGCGTTCTCGCCCGAATTCATCGATCCCGAGCTCACGCCGACACTTTATAAGCTTATGAACGGCGGATTTGTGTTCAATAATTTTTACTCCACATTCCCGAACACGACAACCAACGGCGAGTATACGTTCTGCATGGGACTTTTACCCGATATGTCGAGAACAAAGATCGAGTCGAGCTTCGGCGAATCCGCGGACAACTATCTGCCGTACTGCTACGGAAATCTGTTTAGTGAAGCCGGCGGCATCGCAAAAGCATACCATAATTATCAGGCGGAGTTCTATTTCCGCAACTACACTCACCCCAATATGGGATATGAGTTCAAGGCCGCAAACGACGGGCTTGATATGGAGATCACCTGGCCGTCTTCCGACCTTGAGATGATGGAAAAGTCGTGCCACGAGTACGTAAATTCGGGTGTGCCTTTTGTCGCTTACTACATGACCTTCAGCGGTCACTATCAGTACACGCTCGAAAACGCAATGAGCGCGAAAAACTGGGATCGCGTAAAGGATCTTAACTATTCCGACCCCGTAAAGGCGTATATCGCGTGCAACCTCGAGCTTGAGGACGCGCTGACTTATCTCACAGAGCAGCTTGAGGCGGCGGGAGTCGCTGACAAAACCGTCATCGTGCTCACCGCAGACCATTTCCCCTACGGACTTTTGGACTCCGAGTATGCCGAGCTTGCAGGCCGTCCGATAAACGACAACTTCGACAAGCTCAAAAATGCGTTCATCTGCTACGTGCCCGGAATCGAACCCGTCCAGGTTGATTCGTACTGCTCGAGCGTGGATATTCTCCCGACAGTGCTCAACCTTTTCGGGGTCACTTACGACTCGCGACTTCTCGCGGGATGTGACGTACTCGACCCGGAAAGCGAACACTACGCGATCCTCTTCGACGGAAGCTTTATTACCGACGGCCTCCGTTACGACGCTTCCAAGGTGGAGTTCATTTACGACGAGGCGACCGAGGACGCGATGAAAGCGGGAAATTCCATCTACGAAACGGTGCAGAAGAAGTTTGACGTCAGCAAGAGAATACTCTACAGCAACTACTACTCGTTCGTCTTTGACCGCGATACCTCATCTGAGGCTATCGTCGATCTTACGTCGCAGTATGAGGATATGCAGGACATTATGATACAGGCTCCCGTGTATTACATCCTCAAGAACGAGCTGATGGATCCGCTTGAGGAAAATCGTTTCGGATTCAACGAGCCGTACAGCTATCAGGAGCTTGCCGAGTCACTTTACAGAATAGCCGGAAAGCCCGCAGTCGAGCTTACGAATCTCGAAAGCTTGCCTTTCACGTTTGACGAGAAATACTCCGAGGCGGTTTGCTGGGCTGTCGAAAACGGTATCTTCGCCGACGACGCGCTTCTGTCCGACGACCTTTCCGAACAGCTTCGCATCGGCAAGAGCGCGGTCATTATGAAGCGTATGGCTCTTTATCTCGGCTACGAAGTTAATGTCGACTTGAGTGTAACAGCACTTCTCTCAGAGCGTTATCCCGAGCTCTCGCGCGATATGATCGAGTCGCTCCAATACGCAAAGTCAAGCGGATATATTATCGGTGACGGCTCGGAAGAAGCACCCTATAATAAGGCCGCAGGCACATTCAGCCGACTAGCGGCGGTGCAACTCATTTATAAGTTCTGCACATACATCCACGAATGAAACCCTAATAAAGAGAAAACGGCGCGCTCGCAGTGCGGCGTTTTTTCTTCGGGAAAAGAGATAAAAAAGCAAAAAATGTATTTACAAGCGCATTTAAATGTGATATAATACATTGAGATACCGTTTGCACGGAGCTCGGATAAAGCGTCGCATAGCGAGAGGCGGGAGACCGCCGCGCACAGTATGTGAAGATTCACCCGCCGAGTGCTGAGCTTACGGGTCCGAAAAAATATTTTATGAGGTGAAAAACAATGATCACAAAGGCAGAAAAACAGGCAATCATCGAGCAGTACAAGACTCACGAGAACGACACGGGATCTCCCGAGGTTCAGATCGCGATCCTCACACATCGCATCAACACCCTCACCGAGCATCTCAAGGTCAACAAGAAGGACCATCACAGCCGTCGCGGTCTTCACAAGATGGTAGGTCATCGCCGTAATCTCCTCGGATACCTCCAGGAGAACGACATCGAGCGTTACCGCGCTATCATCGAGAAGCTCGGCCTCAGAAGATAAGCTTCGAGCTGCCACGGAATGCGACGGAGCGCGAAAAGCGTTCTGTCGCATTCCCAAACTCACAAAACCACCCGAACGCTGCGCGACGGGGATCAGTAATTACATAAGTATATAAGCGCGTTGTGTGCTTATGTAAATGCTGAACCTTCGTAGCGGAGCATATTCAGAAAGGATAAAAATATGTTTGAGAATTACAGAAAGTTCAGCTATGAGCTTGCAGGCCGTCCTCTTACCGTAGAGACAGGCAAAATGGCAGGCCTTGCAAACGGCTCGGCTCTCGTTCGCTACGGCGACACGGCGATCCTTGCCTGCGCTACCGCATCCGCACGTCCCAGAGAGGGTATCGATTTTCTCCCGCTGTCCATCGACTTTGAGGAGAGACTCTACTCCGTAGGTCGCATCCCCGGAAGCTACCTCAAGAGAGAGGGTCGCCCGAGCGAGAAGTCCATTCTCACGGCTCGCGTTATCGACAGACCCGTTCGTCCGCTCTTCCCGAAGGATCTCCGTAACGACGTTGCGATCTCCCTTCTTGTTCTCTCAGTCGACCATGACTGCTCCCCCGAGATCACAGGTATGATCGGCGCGTCCATCGCTCTTTCCATTTCCGATATTCCGTGGAACGGACCTATCGGCGGTGTTTTCGTAGGACTCACCGAGGAAGAGGGAATCATCATCAACCCCACCAGCGAGCAGAGAAAGAGAAGCAGCCTTGAGCTCACCGTTGCGGCATCCGAGAAGAAGGTCGTAATGATCGAGGCGGGTGCTAAGGAAGTAGCCGATGACGTTATGTTCGAGGCTATCATGAAAGCTCACGAGGAGATTCGCGGAATCGTCGGCTTTATCAACTCTATCGTTGCCGAGATCGGCAAGCCCAAGTTCAGCTACCCCTCTTGCGAGCTTGATCACGATATGTTCGAGAAGGTATTCGATTTCTGCGAGAAGGACGTTATGGTCGCCCTCGACACAGATGACAAGACAGTTCTCGACGCGGCTATGGAGCCCATCCGTGATGCTATCATCGAGCACTTCGCAGATGAATATCC
>CAYWTG010000112.1:0-5273 GCA_964461155.1 uncultured Ruminococcus sp. | reverse complement strand
TGCCGATCGTAAAGAGTACGTATCTGAGAGGGTACACATACTCGCGTTCACATACGTTTGATATTATATCATACGCGGCAAAAAAATGCAATAGTTTTTGATAAAATATTTTGCTTTCTCGCGCAAGTTTTTACCGTTGAGGGTGTCAAAACAGAACTACCCGACGCGTCGCATCGGGCAGTTCTCTTTCTTTGATAAAGCGTAAATATTACTTTTGCGCGCTGTCTGCCTTGACGGCGATTTCCTTTGTACCGCGCGCGCTCTGTCCGCCGGGGACTATCTCTCCCGCCGCAGTGAGTGAAAGCTTTGTAAGCGTCGGGCCGACAAGCTCGTAGATGAGCACGGAGAAGAGGATGATATTTCTGATAAGCGTGCCGTCCCCGCCGCCGAGCTCCATTGCCATAACCGACATACCGAGAGCGACTCCGGCCTGCGGCAGAAGCGTTATTCCGAGGTGCTTGACTATGGACGGTGCGCACTTCATAAAGCTTGCGCTCCAATGAGCTCCGATGTATTTACCGAGCGAGCGGCTGAGTATGTAAAGCACGCCGACGACGATGACCGCAACATTTGCGATAACGCCGAAGTCAAGCTCCGCACCGCTGAGCACGAAGAAGAGAATATTGAGCGGAGCTGTCCATCTGTCCGTTCTGTCCATAAGCTCCTCGGACACGTCGCAGATATTGCAGAACACGGTTCCGAGCATCATGCAAGCGAGAAGCGAAGAGAATCCGCACTCGACGCCGCCGATCTCAAATTTAAGCTTTGTGACGGCGACCGTCATGAGCACAAACGTGATGGATATCGCCATACGCTTACTGCGCGAGTGGAAGAGCTTCTCGATGAGATTGAAGCAGACTCCCATGACAGCACCGAGAGCGAGCGAGAGGACGACCTCAAGTATCGGCTCGGCGATGACGGAGAGCAGATCGATATTGCCGCTTGTGATCGACTTTGCGATTCCGAACGAGATCGCGAAGATCACAAGGCCGACCGCGTCGTCAAGTGCGACGATCGGCAGAAGAATGTCGGTAAGCGGGCCTTTCGCCTTATACTGACGAACGACCATGAGGGTTGCTGCGGGTGCGGTTGCGGCTGCTACCGCGCCGAGGGTGATCGCTGCGGGAAGCGACAGCACGTCGGGTCTTATGAAGTGGAACGCGATGAGCACCGCGTCAACGAGCAGTGTTGCGACAACGGCCTGAATAATACCGATGACCGTCGCCTGCTTGCCGTTCGTTTTAAGTTGCGAAAGACGGAACTCGTTTCCGATGGTGAAAGCGATAAAGCCCATAGCCACATCGGAGATTATGCTGAATGATTCAAGCTGCTCCATCGAGTTAAAGCCGATGCCGGCGATTCCGAGTCTGCCGAGGCAGAACGGGCCGATAAGAATACCGGCGATAAGATACGCTGTAACTGCGGGAAGTCCAAGCGGTTTTACGACTCGCGACATGAGAAGTCCCGCAAGAAGCGCGATTGCGATTACAAGAATTGTTTCCATTTCTTAAACCTTCTTTTCTCTCTTTATAATTTATAATTTTTCGGTACACTCGGCGAGTGCTGCGCCGATTACCGTGCCGAAGCGTGAATATTCGGGGATCATGAAGTTCATGTCGAACATTTTATTAAGCGTCGCAAAGATCCCCTCAGCCTGTGCGACACTTGAGAGATTGCCCGTGAGGATAACGTCGCGAATATCGCGCCCTCGCGCGGCAAATATCGATATCATGCCGATCGTCTCGAATACCATATTGACAATGCCAAGCGCGATATCGCTCTTTGTTGCAATGTCGCTGATATTTCCGAAGTTCGACGCGGTTGTCGTATCGGTAAAGCCGGGGATATCGTTGCGGTTCATCATATCGCCGATGCGGAGATCGACGCGGTCGAGCGAGCCGTCACGCGCCAGCTGTTCGATGTGCTCAACGGTATCCATATTGAGAAGCTTTTTCGACAGTCCGATAAGCGTACCTCCGCCGACTCCCGTACCTCCGAGGTACTCGGGCTTTTTGCCGCTCTCGGCGTACACGAGCGCGGTTCCCGTACCGAGGCTTGCAATGAGCGCGCGAGGCAGGTGCGACAGATAAAGTCCGCCGAGGCCGATCGCCATAAACTCCTCGATCTTGTAGCAAGGCAGTCCGTAAAGCGGCTGTGTTATGAACGACGAGCCCGCGCCGGTTATCATCACGCGCTCGATATCGTCAAGCGACAGCGAGTTTTCAACGAGAAACTTGCCGAACGCGCCGAATGTCGCCGTAACGGGGTCGGTCGCCTTGATAAACAGCGGCTCGATAAGCTCGGATGCGCCGCTTTTCAGATTAAATCCGACGATCTTCGTCGTGCTTCCGCCGACATCTATTCCGATTACTACATTTTTCATTTTCGCCTCGTCAACTTACGGTGTAGCTTGTGCCGTCCTTTGTGTCTTTGAGCACAACTCCCTTTGCCGTAAGCTCTGCGCGTATCTCGTCGGCACGTGCGTAGTTCTTGTCTTTCTTAGCCTGGGCTCTCTCGGCGATGAGCGACTCGATCCACTCTTTCAGCTCTGCGGAAATGTTATCGTTCGCGCTTTCGGTGCTGTCATCGCGAGCGGCGCGGAGTGCGTCTGCCTTTGCGAGCAGGTCAAGTGAAAGCACGCGGTCGAAGTCGGCGATAAGTGCGCGTTTCGTTGCGCCGTTTACCTTTGCCTTTAACACGTCGTAAAGAGCCGTGATCGCAAGGGACGTGTTGAGGTCGTTGTCCATCGCCTCGACAAAGCGTGCGCGAAGCGACTCAAAGCCCTCTTTGTCGACTTCACCCTCGTCGGAGATGGAAGCAATTCTCTCGATGAGCTTCTTATATGAAAGCGCGGCGTTGTCGAGCGTCTCGTATGTGAACACGAGAGATTTTCTGTAGTGCGACAGGAGGCAGAAGAAGCGATACACGAGCGGGTCGTAGCCCTTTTTCTCGAGAAGAGAGACTGTCAAGAACTCACCCTTTGACTTGCTCATTTTTCCGCTTCCCGTGTTAAGGTGTAGAACATGGAACCACTGCGGGCACCATTTGTGTCCGATATAAGCCTCGCTCTGCGCTATCTCATTGGTATGATGCGGGAAAGCATTGTCGATACCGCCGCAGTGGAGATCGAGATACTCACCGAGGTATTTGAGGCTGATTGCGGAGCACTCGATGTGCCAACCCGGATAACCGATGCCCCACGGGCTGTCCCATTTGAGCTCCTGGTCGTCGAACTTCGACTTTGTGAACCACAGAACGAAGTCTGACTTATTGCGCTTTGCGGTGTCTTCCTCAACGCCCTCGCGGACGCCGACCTCGAGGTCTTCGACGTCGTGCTTGTTGAACACGTAATACTCGTCGAGGCGCGAGGTGTCAAAGTACACGTTTCCGTCGGAGAGATATGCGTAGCCTTTCTCGATGAGACATTCGATCATCTCGATAAACTCGGGAATGCAACCTGTTGCGGGCTGAACGACGTCAGGACGGCGGATGTTGAGCTTTTTGCAGTCGTCGAAGAAAGCGTCGGTATAGAACTTCGCGATCTCCATGACAGTCTTGTGCTCACGGCGCGCGCCCTTGAGCATCTTATCCTCACCCGTATCGGCATCGCTCGAAAGGTGACCGACGTCGGTGATGTTCATAACGCGTCTGACATCGAGGCCGTCGTATCTGAGGTACTTCTCAAGCACGTCCTCCATAATGTAGGAGCGCAGGTTTCCGATATGCGCGAAATGATACACTGTGGGACCGCAGGTGTACATTCTGCATATTCCCTCATCGTGTGTCTTAAAATCTTCTTTGGTTCTTGTGAGAGTATTGTAAAGCTTCATATACTTTTATTTCCTTTTCACTGATTGTTGTCTGTATGCTGTGCGTGGGCGAAAACGAGATACATTGAAAGCATCGTGAATGCCGTCGCGATGAGAAGAAGTGCGATATCGAGCAGAGGCGACTTCCCTGCGGGGAGCAGTATCGCCGCGAGGTTAAAGAACATATGCACGATCACGCTCGGTAAGATCGAGCGGTAGTTTATGTATATCGCGCCGAGGATCAAGCCGAGGATCGTTGCGTAGAAAAACGCGATCGGAGACATATGCGCCGCGCCGAAGATTACAGCCGAGAAAATAAGGCATAATATCGGCGAAAAGGCGCGTCCGAGAATGCCGACTATGATCGAGCGAAAGACGGTCTCTTCCGCAATCGCCGTCAAAACGGAGACGGAAAGTATCACGAGCACGAGACTTCCCGATGTCGCCGACGTCATGTTTTCGGAATGTGTAATGAGCCATTCTTTCGGCCACGGCATAAGGTAAGTCAAAAACAGTATCACATACTGAAGCGACGCACCTAAAACGGCGAACAGCGGTAAATGGCGCAACCGTAAACGGCGCGGTCGGGTGCTTTGACGCTCGCATCCTTTGACGCGTCCGAACACAAGCTTTAATATAACGGTCGCCGTTATGACCGAGAAGATCGAGATGACGGTTGAAATGTCAGCGAGGCTGAACCGGTTCAGCACGGAGTTTTCGTTCGCGCCAGAGAAAGTGTATACACCGGCAAGCACAAGCGAAATTATATACTGAATCGCAAAGTACGAAAAGACGCAAAGGATCGAAAGTGCAAGTGCGACCGACGGCATCGAAAGAACGCTTTTTTTGACGACGCTACCGCATTCGGGACAAAACGACGCATAGTCCGGAAGCTCAGAGCCGCATTTAAAGCATTTCCTCATCACTTTCGCTCTCCTTCTCGGCAAGTTCGCGCTCAAGTGCCTCCACGCGTTCTTTTATGCGTGCGAGCTCGTCGGCTATGGGGTCGGGAATATGCACCTGGTCGAGGTCGACCGTGTCGGTTACTCTGACGCCCTCTCGGACGACTACCTTTGCGGGAATGCCGACTGCGGTGCAGTTTTCGGGGACATCTCCGAGAACGACGGCACCCGCCGCGATTTTTGAATTGTCTCCGACCGTGAACGCGCCGAGAAGCTTTGCTCCCGCGCCGACCATGACGTTATTACCGAGAGTCGGGTGACGTTTGCCCGTCTGCTTACCGGTACCGCCGAGAGTCACACCCTGATAAAGCGTGCAGTTATCGCCGATGATCGTGGTCTCGCCGATGACGACTCCGCTTCCGTGGTCGATAAACAGCCCGCGCCCGATCTCGGCTCCGGGATGTATTTCGATACCAGTGAGGAATTTTGCGCCCTGCGAGAGCATACGCGCAAAATACGTGTGGCCGTTTGAATTAAGCTTATGAGCAGCGCGGTATATGAG
>CAYWTG010000111.1:0-5284 GCA_964461155.1 uncultured Ruminococcus sp. | reverse complement strand
CCCATTGTTTTCAATTCCTTTCGGTATTTATATTTTCCCGTATTAAGGGTATATGGCCATTCGGCGGAGCTTCGTGCAAAAGCACTCTCTGCTTATTTCGAATGATTCTTTATCGGAGCGATGAACATCATCAGCTGACGTCCCTCGAGTGCGGGCTTCTTGTCGACTGTTCCGACCTCGGAGCAAGCTTCGGCAAATCTTGCGAGCATTTCACGTCCGAGCTCCTGGTGCGCGATCTCGCGTCCCTTGAAGCGGAGGCTGACTCTGACTTTGTTACCGTCCGAGAGGAACTTCTTTGCGCGAGATGCCTTTGTCTCGAAGTCGTGTGTGTCGATTCTGCATGAAAGCTGAACTTCCTTTATCTCGACTGTCTGCTGACGGCGTCTTGCTTCTTTCTCTCTCTTGTCCTGCTCATAGCAGTACTTTCCGTAATCCATCGAGCGGCACACCGGCGGCTTTGCCTGCGGTGCTATAAGCACGAGGTCGAGGTCACGGTCGTATGCGTAGGTCTTGGCGTCATCAAGGCTCATAATGCCGAGCTGTTCGCCGTTTTCATCGAGCATTCGCACTTCTTTTGCTCTGATGTTATCATTGATGTGCAGTTCTTTTGCGCTTATGGTAAGCACCCCCATATAATTAAAAACGTGCCGGAACATTATCCCCGCACGACAGAACTCGCCCATAGACGATCTGTATTGACCGAGCTCGCCATCTTGCGGCACGGTGAGAACGGAGATACGTTCTGCTTCTTTGTACTCACGTATTATACCACGTACTTTCCGCCTTGTCAACACCTTTTTAATATTTTTTTCGCAAAGTGCGAAATAAAATTCTCTGAAAGCTCCCTCTTGATTTCCGCACTCCGACATAGTATAATATAAGCGGAATTTAATTTTTACGCATCGGAGGCATATTATGGAACGCGTATCCAAGCACATTTATTATCTTGACATCGCACGGACCGTGTCCGAAAGGGCGACCTGTATGCGTCGTCGCTTCGGTGCGATCATCGTGAAAAACGACGTTATCATTTCGACGGGCTACAACGGTGCGCCGCGAGGCAGACTCAACTGCACGGACATCAAAAGCTGCGAGCGCGAGCGCATGAACATCCCGCGCGGTGAAAGATACGAGATGTGCCGTTCGGTTCACGCTGAGGCCAACGCCATCATCGCCGCCTCTCGCGAAAATATGCTCGACTCTACGCTGTATATGTGCTGTACAAGTCCGCACGACGGCTCGATCATGGGACAGGTCTGCTCCTGCATGATGTGCAAAAAGCTCATAATCAACGCGGGCATCGGTCGCGTCATCATTCGCGAGGATGAAGAAAATTACACGATATATAACGTTTCCGACTGGATCACGGACGACGACAGCCTGTCCGGCAAATTCGGTTATTGAGTTCGGAGGGTGAATATGGCTCCCGTTATGCTTGCGCCGGCTGAGGAAAAGATCGAAGTCGAGCGCGAAAAGAAAAAAATACTGTTCGTTTGCACCGGCAACACCTGCCGCTCGCCCATGGCCGAGGCGATGTTCCGCTTTTTGTTCCCGAATTCGGAATTCGAGCCTTTTTCGCGCGGACTTGCCGCCGACGGCTTGCCGATCAGCGAAAACGCGGCACTCGCGCTCGAAAATCGCGGCGTGATTCCCTCTCTCGGAAACGACTACAGAAACCACGTCTCGCGCAATGTGTCGGAAGAGGACATCGAAAGTGCGGACATCATCGTCGGGATCACCTCGTCCCACGCCATGGCTCTCATGATGCGCTACCCCGTAGCGGCCTCGCGTATCACGGCAATGCCGTCGGACATTTCCGACCCGTTCGGCGGAGATCTCGAAAGGTACACCGAGTGTCTCGGCGAGATAGAAAAATGTCTCACGGACGCTTTCGGAACATCGTGCTCGGGAAATGACTGAAAAACTCTACAATATTAAAGCCGTCACGAAGACGGACACGAGTGAGCTCTCTGCCGTCGCGGCGGCCGAGAGTCTTATATTCACGGATGCGTGGTCGGCCGCGTCTCTTGCCTCAAGTGCCGCAGATCCGTCTTATCTGCTTACTGTCGCCGTGTGCGACGGCGCGGTGGCAGGATATCTCATTGCATCGTTCGTCGCCGACGAAAGCGAACTGCTCCGCATCGCGGTGCTTCCGACTTTCAGACATCGCGGCGCGGCACGCGCACTTATGACGCACTACATGAACGAGTCCGACTCGCGCGGTGTCACTCGGCACTTTCTCGAAGTGAGGGAGTCAAATACCGCCGCTGTGACGCTTTACGAGAGCTTCGGCTTTAACGAATACACGCGCCGCCGCGCATATTATCGCGACCCTCTCGAAGACGCACGCCTCATGATGCGCGTGACGGGTCAAGCGTAAGTCGCGCGGCAACTTAAAGCACTGAATTTAAGGGGATAACCAATGATAATATTCGGCATTGAAAGCTCGTGCGACGACACGGCGGCCGCCGTCATCGACGCCGACTTCGGCAAAGACAAAAAAGAATACAGACTTTTGTCAAATATCGTCTCTTCCCAGACATCCGTCCACGCGGAATACGGCGGTGTCGTTCCCGAGATCGCAAGTCGCGCACACGCTGAGCACATCTCGATCGTCGCGCGCGAAGCACTCAAAGCGGCGGGGATCGGATTTTCCGATATCGAAGCCGTCGCCGTGACTTTCGCACCCGGACTCATCGGCTCGCTTCTCGTCGGAGTCAGCTACGCGAAAGCTCTCGCACTCGCACTCGGCGTCCCGCTCATTCCGGTCAACCACATAGAAGCTCACGCCTCGGCGGCGTATCTCGAATATCCCGAGTTGCCGAGCTCTTTTCTCGCGCTCATCGTTTCGGGAGGCCACACGTCGTTTTATGACGTGCGCGACCACGTCTTCACCGAGATCGGCGGAAGCCGCGACGACGCGGCGGGAGAAGCTTTCGACAAGGTCGGACGCGTCATGGGACTGAGATACCCCGCAGGCGCGGCAATGGATCGTCTCGCCGCTTCGGGATATCTGCGCGACGACTACAAGAACATAAAATTTCCCTCCCCCGCCATGGGCACCGACGAGCTTGAATTCTCGTTCAGCGGCCTTAAAACCGCCGCCGTCAATCACATTCACGCGACAGTACAGCGTCTTCGCCTCGACGACGGCTCGTGCCTCCCGCAGGAGATGAAAGAAGACATCGCCGCGGCGTTTACGACTGTCACGGTCAACGCCGTCTGTCAAAAGCTTGCGGAAGCGATACGTCAAACCCACGCAAGCTGTGTCGTCATCGCCGGCGGAGTTGCGGCAAACTCGCATTTGCGTGCGGGCGCGGAAAAGCTCTGCCGAAGCCTCGGCGTCAAGCTCTGCATACCGTCTCTCGCGCTCTGCGGAGACAACGGCGGCATGACGGCCGCAGCGGGCGCGGCGATGCTCGAGCGCGGGCTCACCGCAGATTCGAGCCTGAATGCATTCGCCTCCGACGAAGCAGCCGAGGAATATCTCACATCTCTCAGAAAAGCGAAATCTTCGCTGTAAAAGCGCGCAAAACAGCTCTTTTTCGGTTGCAAACTCGCACTTTCTCGGCTTTTGCCGAACTCACGCACTCGTCTTTTTATACTTTTGCCTATTTTTCAACATAAGTTTTCAACAGCCTGTTGAAAACTCGATATCTTTTTCCACAAGCAATATTATCTGCACTTGCAGAGCGTCGCAAGGTTCGACAAATTCCCCGCCGCACAATGGGTTTTCGACTTTCGGCTTGAGAGCATGAGCACTTCTCGAAATCGCGTTTTCCGCAGTTTTCAAATATGTGTTTTGCGAATGCAGAGAGTTTTCGGAAGACTTTTCAACATTTTGTACGGAAAAGCTCTTCATCACGTCGCGTGACCTCACGCAAAAATCCGAAGCAAAAAGGAGGCTTTCGAAAAAATGAAAATATCCGCCGAATTCGGTCGTTCTGCGTTCGCAGTACCGGGAAGCGTCCTTGAGCATCTGCGCGACGCCGACGCACTCGAGCTGTCTGTCCTGCTCTACGCACTCTCTGCGGGAGATTTCAATCTCACCGATGCCGCAGAAAAGCTCGGCACGGACGAGAGCGAGTTTATGAACGCCGTGAACGCATGGGAAAATCGCGGTGTCCTCGTCATCGAGAGAAAGAGCGCGAAAAAACAGCGCACGACCAAAAAATCCGCAAATGACACTGCCGCAAAATCCGCGTCCGCCGCGACAAAGAAAAGCACCAAAAGAAGCTCGCGCCTTCCCGCATACACCCTCGAGGAGAGCGCGGCATTTCTCGAAGAGAACAAGACCTCAGCCGAGATCATCGACTCCTGCGAGAACATAATCGGAAAGATCTTCACCACAGCCGAGACGAACATCGTCATCGGTATGCTCGATCATCTGTCGCTGTCGGGCGATTATATTTTGCTTCTCTTCGCGCACGCCGCGTCGATCGGCAAAAAATCCGTCCGCTACATAGAGCAGATGGCCATCGGGCTTTTCGATCGCGGTATCACCGAGTATGCCGAGCTTGAAGCCGAGCTTTCCGCCGTCAAGCAGTGCCGCGAGACGGAGGGCTTTGTCCGAAAAATATTCGGCATCGGCAGCCGCTCGCTTACCGCAAAGGAAGAAAAATTCATCCGCAGCTGGAGCACAAAGCTCCACTACGGCGAAGACATAATCCGCCGCGCTTACGAGATCACCGTGAACAACACTAAAGAAGCTTCGATGGACTACGCGAACGCGGTACTCGAAAACTGGTACACGGCAAATCTCACAACTCTCGAAGAGATCAACTCGAGTATCGATGCGAGAAATGCGGAAAAGAAAAAAGATCGCTCGGATAACTCGAGCTTCGACACCGACGACTTTTTCGAGGCCGCTCTGAAGCGTTCCTACAACATTTGAACGAGCGGCAAACGATCCGAAATAAATCCCACATATGCCGAATTTCACGAGTTTTTGTGATATATTTGCGGCAATACGGAGTTTTATATGGCTTACAACAAAGAAAATCTGCGCCGCGCACGGGAGATACTCGCCGCAAGGCGTGCCGGTACGATCGGCGAATACGAAAAGCGTCAGGAAGAATCTTTCGCGCTTATACCGGAGCTTTTGCCCGTTGAGCGAAATCTTTCGATGACCGGTGCGAAAATAATGTCCGCCGCTCTCTCGCATGAGCTGACAGACGATGCTCTCGCCGACATTCGCCGCGAAAACGAGCGTCTTCGCGCGCTGAAATCGCGTCTTCTCACATCGCACGGACTTCCGTCCGATTATCTCGATATAAAATACACC
>CAYWTG010000110.1:0-5389 GCA_964461155.1 uncultured Ruminococcus sp. | reverse complement strand
CTATAAAGCACCACGCAGGCCGTGACTATGCGGCAAGCCGCGGTGAGTATCTCAACGGTAAGATACTTGCGGCATATCTCGGATACGATTTTGTCGATCCGACCGTGTTTATCAAATTCGGCGACGACGGTATGTTCGACTCCGAGATCACAAACACCCTCCTTTCGGCAGAGCTTGCAACACACGAGAGAGCTGTTATCCCGGGCTTCTACGGCTCCATGCCGAACGGAACTATAAAAACATTCTCGCGCGGCGGCTCCGATATCACGGGATCTATCGTCGCAAGAGCGGTAAATGCCGATCTTTACGAGAACTGGACCGACGTTGACGGCTTCCTTATGGCAGACCCGCGCATCGTCGACTCTCCCCGCGTTATCTCCACGATCACCTACAGAGAGCTTCGCGAGCTTTCCTACATGGGTGCGGGCGTTCTTCACGAGGACTCCATTTTCCCCGTAAGAGTTGCGGGAATTCCGATCAATATCAGAAACACGAACAACAAAAACAGCCGCGGCACGATGATCGTTCCCGAGGCCGACTGCTTCGACACCGAGCGCGTTATCACCGGTATTGCCGGAAAGAAGGGCTTTTCCGTTCTCAGTATCGAAAAGGCCATGATGAACTCCGAGACCGGATTCGGCCGTCGCGTTCTCGAGGCTATCGAGGATGAGGGTATCTCCTTCGAGCACCTCCCGTCGGGCATCGACACCATGTGCGTCATTCTCAACACTCAGGAGATCGCAGATCACAAGAAGACGATCCTTGAGTCGATCTGCGAGTCCGTGTCTCCCGACGCCGTGGCAATCGAAGACGGCCTTGCACTCATCGCCGTTGTCGGTCGCGCTATGCCGAAAGCAAAGGGCACGGCATACAGAGTATTCAAAGCCGTAGCCGAGGCCGGCATCAATATCAGAATGATCGACCAGGGCTCGTCCGAGCTCAACATCATTCTCGGTGTCGACGAGGCCGACTTCAACGTCGCTCTCAACGCGATCTATTCCGAGTTCGTTAAAGATTAAATAAACGAGAAAAGAGCTGCGGCGCACACCGTGCATCGCAGCTCTTTTGAAGTATTTACGCAAGTTTCAGGGGAAGCTTTGTGCCTCCGAGAATGTGAAAGTGCATATGATGCACGCTCTGTCCGCCGTCTTCACCTATGTTGGTGATGATACGGTAGCCGTTTTCGAGTCCCTCGGCACGCGCGATCTTCGGTATACACGTGAAGATGTGCGCCACGATGCCGGCGTTCGACGAGTCGATCTCGTCAGCCGAAGCGATGTGACACTTGGGGATCACGAGAATGTGAACGGGGGCTTCGGGATTGATATCTCGAAAAGCGAGAACGCGCTCGTCTTCGTATACCTTGGTCGACGGGATCTCACCGGCGATTATCTTGCAAAAAGTACAGTCCATGTTTCAGCTCTCCTTTGCTGTTTCTTCGGAATATATGATATCACAAAAAGGAAAATAAATCAAGCCTCGGATCAAAGCTTTTCCGAGTATTCGAGCACGGAGGTCAAAATGCGGAAAATATTCGATATTCACACACACATCTACCCAGAGAAGATCGCGGCAAAGGCATCGCACAATCTCGGCGCGTTTTATGAGTTCACGGTCGAGGGAGAGGGAACATATGCCGCTCTCGAGAAAACATCGGCTCCGGAGGGAGTTCGCGGATTTTTGCTCCTCGGCGTCGCGACGAACCCGACGCAGGTTGAAAGCGTAAATAATTTTATCGCCGACACGGTGAAGCTTTCACGCTCACGCGGTTTTTCGACATACGGCTTTCTCGGAATGCACCAGGATC
Source organism: uncultured Ruminococcus sp. (assembly GCA_964461155.1). Taxonomy (GTDB): domain Bacteria; phylum Bacillota; class Clostridia; order Oscillospirales; family CAG-272; genus RUG11130. The sequence continues at coordinate 3,582 of CAYWTG010000110.1, read as the reverse complement.
ATCCGGATTTTGCGGCGGAGCTTGACAGATGTGTCGAGCTCGGACTTTCGGGAGTTAAGATCCACCCCGATATCCAGCGTGTTGATATCAACGACAAACGCCTTTTCGAGCTTTATTCCGCAATTGAGGGAAAGCTTCCGCTTTATCTGCACATGGGCGACGGCCGCCCGCAGTATCGCTATTCGGCTCCCGATAAGCTCGCGCATATTTTAAATGAGTTCCCGCGTCTCACGGTAGTCGCGGCACATCTCGGCGGCTACAGATCGTGGAACGAGGCGGTGCCGCTTCTGGCACATCGCGAAAATGTGTATTTCGACACGTCGAGCGCACTGTGGGCGATGAGCGTCGAGAGGGCGAACGAAATAATTTCGCAGCTCGGCACGGACAGGATCATGTTCGGCACCGACTATCCCGTTAAGAATACCGACGAGGAGGTACGGCGCGTGCTCAGTCTCGACCTCACTGACGATCAGCTTGAGGATATATTCTGGAACAACGCCGCGCGCTTTCTTAATATAGATGCTTAATAAAGACAGACTGTCATACTGGGACACGCTCGGCGACGAGACGCGGCCGATCGTACTCTACGGCACCGGAAACGGCGCGGATAAAATAATCGACGCTTGCGAAAAATACGGCATAAAGCTGTCGGCGGTTTTTGCGTCGGACGGATTTGTGCGGGATCGAAGCTTTCGAGATATGCGAGTTTTGTCGTATTCCGATGTTCGAGAGAGATTCGGTGACGATATCGTCGTGCTCCCCGCGTTCGGAAGTGTGCGCGACGATGTGATCGGCTTTTTTGAAGAGTTAGATGCACGCCATGAGCTGATAATTCCCGAGGTCCCGCTTTACGGCGGCGGCATTTTCGACGCGGCGCATTATGCCGAGTGCCGAGACTTGTTTTCAAAAGTTTACTCGATGCTGTCGGATGACGCGTCGAGAGGGCTGTTTCTCGACACCGTCGATTTTCGCATGACGGGAAAGCTTAAATATCTGAAGCGTTGCGAAAGCGTGCCCGAGACGCTCTCATCCATGCCTTTTGCCGAGCGCGTCAAGTCGTGCCTCGACGGCGGTGCGTTCCGCGGAGACAGCGCGCAGGATATGCTCACGGCTTTCCCGAATGTAGAGCGTATCATAGCTCTTGAGCCCGACCCGTCGACTTTCAAAAAGCTCTCCGCATTTGCCGACGAGACGCACGGAGTCGTCGTGCCCGTTAATTCCGCACTCGGGAATTTTGTTGGGGAGAGCGACTGCGTGTCGTCCGGAAGTCGCGGGAGCGGGATCGCCGGAAGAAACCGCCGTGCGAAATCCGTTACGATACACTGCGACACCGTCGACAGAATATGCGCCGACGAAAAGCTTGACTTTTTAAAGCTTGACGTAGAGGGATTCGAGAGGGAAGCTCTCGACGGTGCACGCGAGACTGTCGCGCGTGACAGATGTGCCATGTCCGTGTCGCTTTATCACAGAACGGATGACCTGTTAACTTTTCCGCTGTTTGCGGCAGAGCTGCTCGGCGAGTGCGATATGTATCTGCGCCGCCCGCGATGTATTCCGATGTGGGATCTCACACTGTACGTTTCGCCCCGCTGAATGCGTACATTTGTTAAAGATGCACCGCATACTTGAAATATTACGCGAAATGTGGTAAAATAGTTTAAAAGAAGACATACGCTTTCGCGACGGGAGATATTATAATGACCGCATTTAAAAGAATATTTACGCTCGGGTGCGTAATAAATACCGTACTCATGACAGGATTTTATCTGCTTGCGGCATTTTTGCCGGGCTTTGATCTCGTGCCGAGCCTTGCGACGATGCTGACCGTGCTTGCGCTGTCGTTTATCGTCTCCGCGGCCGAGGGAATACTCCGCACTTCGCTTGCCGCAACTGCAAGAGTCCTTTTGCACTATGCTTTGTGCGCCGGTAGCTTTATGGCGTTCTTCATCGCCTCGAACAGCGCATCTCTTCGCGCCGCACAGGTGATCATCGCCGCCGTTTTCTTCACTCTCATTTACGCTGTCGCCGGCGCGGTCAGATATGTTGTGTTCTCACGCGGCGAAAAGCGTCGAAACGAGGACGAGGACTACACTCCCGCTTTTAAAAAGCACTGAGCACGCGCTTGACGCGAAAAAGCTATTTACAAATTCCTCATTATAAGGTACAATATATAGTGAATGAAAATGCCCGTCTCGACTTGACGGGAAGATCTACGGAGGATCTTATGGAAAAAGTTAAGTATAAGAGAGCCTTTTTGAAGCTTTCGGGTGAGGCACTCGCGAAAAAGGACGAGAACGGCGAGATCCGCGAAATATTCGATACCGACGTGCTCGCAGAGCTTTCTGCGGTCATAAAGGAGTGCTCCGATATGGGAGTCGGCTTCGGAATCATGATCGGTGCGGGAAACATCTGGCGCGGTAAGCTCGGACAGGGCGTGAATCGCGCAAAGGCCGATCACATGGGAATGCTCGCGACCACTATCAACTGCCTGCGCTTTCAGGATGCTCTGCAGAAGAGCGGCGTAGACGCTGTCGTCATGTCCGCAGTTCCCATGAACAGCTTTGCCGAGCCCTTTAATTACGAGCGTGCAATAGAGTATATGGACAGCGGCCGTCCCGTAGTCTTCGCTTGCGGAGCGGGCATACCGTACATCTCGACCGACACGGCGGGTGTCGTTCGCGCACGTGAGATATGCGCCGATGTTATGCTCATGGCAAAGAATATAGACGGTGTTTATTCGGCGGACCCCGCAAAGGATCCGACAGCCGTCCGCTATAAGACGATCACGTATGATGAGTGTATCAGACGCGACATACGTGCGCTTGACCCCTCCGCTTTCGCAATCGCAGCAGAGAGCGGTATTGACATCATCGCGTTCTCCCTCAAAGAGTTTGACGCGATAAAGGACGCGCTCACCGGCGTCAGTGTAGGAACCCTTGTAACCTCGGCGGATGTCGAGTGTGAGACATATTAAAAATAATTGACCCCACGGTCATACGGAGGAATATTTATGAAGCTTGATACCAAAGATTTTGAGAGAAAAATGAAAAAGTCGATCGACGTGTATGAGGAGTCACTCAACACGATCAGAGTCGGCAGAGCAAGTGCCGCTGTTCTCGCAGGCGTAAGCGTTGACTATTACGGCATGGATACCCCCATAAATCAGATGGCTGAGATCAAGGTCAGCGACGCTAAGACGCTCGTTATCATGCCTTGGGACGCATCGACACTCAAGAATATCGAAAAGGCCATCCTCGCATCCGACGTCGGAATCACACCTCAGAACGACGGAAAGACACTCAGACTTTCTTTCCCGCCGCTTACCGAGGAGCGTCGCCGCGAGCTCAAGAAGAAGGTTTCCGGAATGGGCGAGGACGCAAAGGTTGCCATCCGCAATATCCGCCGCGAGGGCGTTGACCGCGCGAAAGAGATGAAGAAGGCTGGCGAGATGACCGAGGACGAGCAGAAGCAGTCCGAGAAGCTCGTACAGGATCTCACCGACAAGTTTGTCAAGGAGATTGACAAGATCACAGCAGAAAAAGAAAAAGAGATCATGGAGATCTGACCTTAACGGAGATGAGC
>CAYWTG010000109.1:0-5410 GCA_964461155.1 uncultured Ruminococcus sp. | reverse complement strand
GACCGGTAAGAGAGTTCTTGAATGTCTGCTCGAAACCGAGGAACTTGATGATACTCTCGTTTACAGAGGGATGGAAACGAAGACCTCCCTTATAGGGACCGATAGCACTGTTAAACTGGATTCTGAATCCTCTGTTGATCTGTACCTTGCCGTTGTCATCTACCCACGGCACGCGGAACTTGATAATTCTCTCAGGCTCAACGATAGTGTCGATAACACCCTTCTCGATGTACTCGGGGTTCTTCTCGACAACAACTTCGAGAGACTGAAGAACCTCCTCTACAGTCTGATGAAATTCCGTCTCACCGGGATTTCTCTTGATGACGTCTTCCATGACCTTGTTAAGATATTCGTTCTTAAAGCTCATGACATTTCCTCCGTAAATGAATAAAATATCTTTTTCCTCGAAAAAAGATATTATTATTATAGACTCAAGACGCCGCTTTGTCAAGATGCTGTGGCAAAGTTTTTTGAAAACTTATACATTAGGGTAACTTCTTATACGTCGCGTGCTCATCTTGAAGAAATATTTGGTTCTTTCAAGGCTGTATAAGCTTCAAGATCGCGCGGGTATACTTCTCGTGTGATATTTCGTATGTGAGGGCGTTAATGTATTACAGTAAAGTTGACATATGCGGGCTTGACACAGCTACCCTGCCAAGCCTTTCCGATGACGAAAAACGCAGTCTTCTCGCGCGGGCTCGCGACGGTGACAGTGCAGCTCGCGAGTTGCTGATCGACGGAAATTTGCGGCTTGTTTTGAGCATCATCGGACGCTTCGGTGCACGTCGTGAGACGTCGGACGATCTGTTTCAGGTCGGATGTATCGGACTCATAAAGGCGGTCGACAATTTCAAGCTTGAACTTGAGGTGAAGTTTTCGACATACGCCGTGCCGATGATAATCGGTGAGCTTCGCAGGTATCTGCGCGATAACAGCTCCGTTCATGTTACGCGCTCGGTGCGTGATTTGGCCTACAAAGCCTTGCAAACACGCGAGAGACTATCAGTAACGGGAAGCGAAGCTTCGCTCTGTGCGGTCGCAAGCGAACTCGGCGAAAGAGAAGTCGACGTGAGACACGCGCTTGAGGCAATCAGCGAGCCGATGTCCCTTTACGAGCCTGTATTCAGCGACGGCGGCGACTCGATATATCTCATGGATCAGCTCAGCGACGAGCACAGCTCGGATGAGGTGTGGCTCGAGAAAATCGCCCTGAAAGAAGCTTTGGACGAGCTCGGTGAGCGCGAGCGATCAATTATAAATATGCGCTACTACGGCGGAAAAACTCAGCTTGAGATAGCCTCGGAGATCGGCATATCACAGGCACAGGTATCACGACTCGAAAAAGGCGCGTTCGAGCGCATTCGCAGACGGATGTAAACGTTCATTTTTGAGGCATTTCAGTCGGTTTTTGCACAAAAACACCGATATGTATTGATTTTGACAGTGACACGTAGTATAATAGCGGTAGTCGTTTAAAAATACAATAACAGAGGTAATCGCAATGCTGACAAAAAAACAGTTTGACATTCTTGCTGCTCTTGAAAAAAATAAAAGCTATACTTCTCAGCGCACGCTTGCAACGCTTTCGGGTATGTCTCTCGGCACGGTAAACAAGACTATCACTCCGCTCATTGAGGAGGGATATATCGCCGACGGTTTGATCACGGAAAAGGGTCTCGATGCACTTGAGCCCTACAGAGTTCGCCGTGCGATATTCATCGCCGCGGGATTCGGCTCGCGCCTTGTTCCGATAACTCTCAACACTCCGAAGCCGCTCGTGCGCGTCAAGGGACAGCGCATCATCGACTCTCTTCTCGATGCCGTTTATGCCGCAGGCATCGAGGAGGTCTACATAGTTCGCGGATATCTGTCGGAGCAGTTTGACCAGCTTCTCTACAAATATCCGAACATCAAGTTCATAGAAAACCCGTCATATAACGAGGCTAACAACATCTCTTCGCTCATGTGCGCGAGATATCTGCTTCAGAACGCGTATGTGCTCGAGGCTGATCTGTTTCTCTACAACCCGGATATCATCACGAAATATCAGTATCAGTCGAATTATCTCGGTGTTAAGACGGACTTTACCGACGACTGGTGTTTTGAGACAAAGGGCGGCTATGTAACAAAGCTCTGCATCGGCGGCAAGGACTGTCACCATATGTTCGGTATTTCCTACTGGACGGCCGAAGACGGTGCGAGACTCTCGGGCCACATAAACGAGGTGTTCAACTCTCCCGGAGGACACGAGAGATACTGGGATCAGGTCGCGCTCGAATATCATCTGAACGACTACAAAATATCCGTTCGCGAATGCACTTTCGATGACATCATTGAGATCGACACGTTTCGTGAGCTCAAAGAGCTCGACGAGTCGTATGCCGGATAAAAGCTGAAAAATCCGTTCGCACGGGCAACAAGCTCGAGCGAACGGATTTTTTATCTGAGCCGGATTATTAATCAAAGACGCTGACCGCAGGAGAAGCAGAATTTGTCGTCTTTCGCAGTTACGGCACCGCACGTCGGGCAGTGCGCGACAGTCTCGGCGGGAGGTGTGTCGGCATCGTCGCCGTCTATGTGCTTTCCGCAGTTCCAGCAGAACGCGGTACCGGGGATTATATCCGCACCGCACGAGCACTTACTCTGAGCTGTCTCCGACTCGGGTTCGGGCTTTGTCATCTTTCTTCCGCAGTTCCAACAGAAAAGCATATCGGAATCGACTTTAGCTCCGCACTCGCACGTGACACTTGAATCAGTATCGGGAGCGGAGGCGGCAAAGCTCTCATCAAAATGCGGCGCGGCGTTTTCAAAGCTCTGCTCTGCGCTGTCAACTCCCTCATCATGCGTCGGAAGCTCTGTCTCGCCCATGCTGATGCTGATAGGCTCATCAACTGCAACAGGCTCTGCTTCTCCGATCGGCGCGGTTTCCTCGACAGATGCAATATTTTCGGAGGACGCGATCTCTTCGCTCGGTGCGACTTCATCGGACGCCATAGATGCATCCGCCGCTGCTTCGGGTTCATGACAGCAGTCACATTCTTCGCGGCACTCGTCCGTATCGGACTCTTCGTTTGACACATCAGCAACCGCTTCATTTGCGGCAGTCTCTCCCGAGTCAAGTGCCGAAACACAGCTCTCGCAGAGGCTCGGCAGACTTGCGGGATTTGCTATCTGTGAGATAACATCGGAAAGCTCGCTCGGCTCTTTTGTCACATCGATGGGGATCACGGTGATCCCGCGTCCGATAGTCTCGAGCACTTTTGCGGCGACTGTGGTATTGACGGACTCATATCCGTCAAGAAGTGCTATCGCGCAATCACATAAAGAGTCCTCTGTAATATTATCCTCACCGAGCACATTTTTGAGTCTTTCGACAAACTCAATATGCGACGGTGCGGAAAGGATCTTGATTTTTCTCTCGTTCATATTCATTCTCCTTACAAAGGCTGTCCGCGTCAGATCTCGCGCACGGCCTTAAATACTTGACAAAATTGACAGCCGAGCCCATACAGGCTCGGCTGTCTCGCACGACAGTTGCCTGTCGGCCGTTTTTACTTAGTGCGGAAGCTCTACGGAGTAATAGTAGTAATACTTCATTCCACCGCTACCCATAGAGGAATTAACATTGTTCGGTGCATCACCGCAGGTTACTACCGCTACAATATTATCCATTGTAGAATAGTTTCTGGGAGAGCCGAACGCTGTACGGTTGGTGGGAACAAGGGTATCCGTGCCCTTGATCGTCAGGTCGACGTCGGAGCACAGCATTTCAAACTTCTCACCGCCGTCAGTCGAGCGGTAAACCTCGAGGCGAACGCCCTTTGACGTATTGTACGTATTAACGGCGATTACGAAGAGGTCACCGTTAGTGTTCTCCGCCATACCGAAGTGATAGCTGTTGTGGCTTGCATCCTTGAACTCAACTACATCGTTCTTGAGGCACTTGTAGTTGTCGCGAACGTCGTAGATCGCATGATATACTCTTGTCTTGCGGTCGATGTTTCTGTTCGACTGCGAGTATATGATATGGAGCTTACCTGTGCTGTCGAGGAAGGTTGTACCGCCGGCATAGTGCGAAGCACCTGCTGTGAATACCTCTTCACCCTTCGGATAGTCGGGCTCGTAGGTACGGTCAACGAGGTAGCACTCTTCCTTAGTCATATCGGGGATAGCAAAGAGGTATACTGTATCGAAACCGTATCCGCCTGCCTTGAATGTTACGCCGAGAAGCTTCTCGAGCTCTTCTCTCGGAGGATGTCTCTCCGCAACGAAGAAGATACCGCCGTTACCGTCGGGATATACGTTCTGATAGCCGCATCTCGACTCGATCTCAACGAGGTAGGGACCGCCGATCCACTCGTGCTTGTTGAGGTCATAGGTATACCAAGACCAGTATCCGGGAACCTCTCCTGTGTTGTACATGCAGTGCAGAAGACCTGCTTCCTCGTCGATTACTGGCTGAGAATAGCCGTAGCCGTGGAGACCCGCCTGCTTGAAGTCGGGCTTGTAAACTTCCTCATCGGCATTGATGAGAGTATCGGTCTCGGTGTCGATCTCGTATACTCTGAGCCATGCGCCCTCCTTACTGAAGCCCCAGCCGGAAGTATTCCAGGACTCATAGTACTTAGCCTTATCCTCGGCGATGACAGTGAGGATAATGTTGCCGTCCTTGGTCTGGTTTACGTTAGCCGTGCAGCTTCCGAATGCGTGAGGATACCAGATATTGTTGAGGATTACCTTACAGCCGTTAGATGTGATCTTAACGACGGAAATATCGTCCCATGTGAAGGTATCGGTGTAATCCCACTTGTTGGTGTTTGTGTCGTAGTTACCGTAGTTGTACTCAACATCACCGTTCTTCTCATTGGAGATGAACGCAACGTATGTACCGTTTGTGGTTCTTACGACTCTGGACTCGTGCCAGCCGTGAGTACCCGTACCGGTAGCATAAACTCCGCCGCCGGTTCCGAGGGCGTCGTCAACGATGATTGCCTGGGATATCTTGAGACCCGTTGCGGGATCCTCGTAGAGTGTACCGATATTCGAAGGTGTCGGGTCGTCTGCGGGGAGAGCGCCTGCATTGGCAAAGTCGATCTTGTAGGTGCGCTGAGTTGTAATAGCGGGCTCTGCTCCGGTTACGGTGAAGGTCGCCTTGAACTCAACGGAGCTCTTGGACTCAGCTGCCTTCTTGATAGCGTCGAAGCTGTCGAGAACGATCTCATCGTGAGAGGTTCTTACCTTAGTCTTGAGCCAATGCTTGAAATTATTCTCGTCGCCGAAGACATCGTTGAACTTGAAGGTGTAGCCCTCGTCGGGGAGAGCGTTGTTTACGTCCTCAGCCATGTTCTTGTTGAGAACAAGTGCGCCGAGAGATACGTAATCGGTAATAACGTTACCGCTCTCAATC
>CAYWTG010000108.1:0-5436 GCA_964461155.1 uncultured Ruminococcus sp. | reverse complement strand
GAATATCATGGGTGAGTCGAGCTGTTCGTCCGTCGCGTTGAGCTCGAGCAGAAGCTCGAGGACTTCCTCCTCGACTTCCTCGAGGCGCGCGTCGGGCTTGTCTATCTTGTTTATAACGACTATGATGCGGTGACCGAGCTCCATCGCGCGACCGAGCACGAAGCGTGTCTGAGGCATGGGACCCTCAGCCGCGTCAACGAGCAGAAGAACGCCGTTGACCATTTTGAGTATACGCTCGACCTCGCCACCGAAGTCTGCGTGTCCGGGCGTGTCGACGATGTTGATCTTGACTCCGTCGCGGACAACGGACGTGTTTTTCGCGAGGATGGTGATGCCGCGCTCGCGCTCGAGGTCGCCCGAGTCCATGACGCGCTCATGCACTACCTGATTTTCGTGATACTCGCCGCACTGCTTGAGCATCTCATCGACGAGCGTTGTTTTACCGTGGTCGACGTGGGCTATAATGGCAATATTTCTGAGGTCTTCTCTGACCAATGTGATTCCCCTCTTCTCTTCTCGGCTGATGAGCTGAATGTCGCGTCGCGCCCGCGCGGGCTGACGTCTTACTCGCATCAAAAGCTGACTTTGGATTTAATATTTTGGATTTAATATTATTCAAATTATTATACCACAAAAGCGTAACAATGAAAAGGCTTTTTAAGCTTTCGGGCGAAAAAGTTTGCGCCGAAAAGCGAAAAAAGCCTTAAAATATACGATTTTTGCGTCGATTCGGCACTCTGCGTTGCAGCGCGGTGTCGTGCGGTGTCAAGCCATGTCGACCGAAGCGTCGTTCGACGGGTCTTCGTGTGCGTCGGGACGCATATCCCGCGCCGCGCTGTCCGAGCTGTCGCCGGGTGCTTCGTTATGAGATGCCTCATCGGATCTTTGCACTGCCGCATCCGAGAAAGTCGGCGTTCCGTTTTCCGTGACGATCGGCGACACGTTACCTGCGGCATTCGATGTCTCGCTGCGCATGGGATCGGACGTTTTCGCTTCTTCCTCGCGGCGAAAGCCCGTCATGTTCACCTTCGCGGGCGGGGATGCCACGATCGGCACGCCTCCGGCGGATGATGTGATCTGCGCCGCAAGGAGCGTCGTTCTCGCCGAAAGCTCCGAGAGCAGTGCGGGGAAATTTCGCGTAAATTCCTGCACGAGATTCACCTCGCGCCAGTTTACCTCGTCGCGCCGCGCCGCGTCAAATCGGAGCATCACGCCGAACGAAACGGACAGCGTGAAAACAGCCTCCGGCTCAAAGGCAAGGCGGCGGTTGAATATGAATTTCACCCCGACGGGCAATATGAGCTGAGATACGACGGTGTCGCGGCAACCGAGGCGGCGCGTTTCCGTGCTTTTTTCGGTCTCCACCGTTTCGTAGCTTATATTTTCAAGAAAGATCCTGCGCTCGGGCAGAAAATATTCCGCAAAATTATTCATACTGTTACCTTTTGTGATAAAATAATGTCCCACGATGCCGATGCACGCGAAGAAGAAACCCTGCTAACGCAAGGGCGGTGCCCTCTCACACGGTTCGTGCTCCCAACTTCCGTTTACCGCGGAAGCGCGGAATGCGCAATGGCGGTAAGGGGAGGTCTGCATCCTCACGCATGAAGCCCGGGCTCCTTTTTACTCTCTGTGGGTTTTTATCGCTATGCTGTCGAACACCGCAGGACAATTTTTCGTGTCTTACGCCTCGGTATCGTCGTCGTAGAAGACGTTTGCGAGCTCATCGTCGAAAATGTCGGCGATCTTTTCCCATTCGTCATCGTCCTCGATGGTCTCAAGGATCTCCTCGCCGTCCTCGTCAAGTCCGCACTTGAGGATAACATACTCCTCGGCGGTCTCCTCTCCGTTTTCGTCAACGGGGACAAGTGCCTTATATACGCCGCCCTCGTGCTCGAGCGTTCCGAGCAGTGCGAAGTTCAGCTCATTTCCGTCATCATCTGTGAGAGTGAATATCTCATTCTCGAAGATCTCGTTTTCGTTGTTCTCCATTATATGCTCTCCTTTCGTGGATGCTTTCTTTGCCTGCCTATATTTTATAACAAAAATATGCCCTTGTCAAGACCGTATTTTGACTTTAAGTGCAAATTGCGTGTCAATTTTGCTTTGCGACTGTCTTATATTCGTCGTAGGGCTTGAAATACGGGCATCCTCGTGAGAAGTCTCCCGACATATATCTGCCGTAGTCATCCTGGTCAAACGCCGCGTGGCAGATCTTTTCGCCGAGGTCCTCCTCGTCGTCGGAGTAGTCAAAATACTCGCACTCCTCGCATATGCCGCAAATCTTTTTACTTTTCATCGGCATCTCCTTTTTCACTTATGCAGTAAAGGGTCGCGTCGTCCCCGAAGCCGCGCATCGACGCGCCGACGCGCGTGAGCCTTTCGATCTCGCATACCGTCTCCGTATCGACCGTCTCTCCCGGAACGAGAAGCGGTATTCCCGGCGGGTACGCGTACACATATCCCGCCGACACACGCCCGACGCTCTGCTTTATATCGACGCTCTCGCCGCGATGAGCAACGGCCTGTGCCGCCGTCATGGCGCGCTGCGGGATGTGCATACGCCGCCGCGTCACGCGCTCGCCTGCCGAGCGGAAGTTTTTCTCCGCACACGTGTCGCGCTCTTTTTCGTAAGCTTCGCCGACCGCCGCCTCGAATCTCGCAAGAGTCTCATCGGTGTCGCCGAGGCCGGTCATCGCGACGGCATAGTCGACCGCCGCCATCTCGAGCTCGACTCCGCACTCGCGGAAGCTTTGCATGAGCGAAAAGCCGTCGCGCGGCGCGGGAAGTATGATCTTCGAGAGGTCTGATGCAAAGACACCGCGCTCGTTTTCCGGAAGTATCGCGCATCCGTGCGCGGCGAGTCGAAGTCTCATCTCGCAGAGCAAGTCGCGCAGGCGGAAAAGTCGCTCCGTCGCCGCCTCGCTCGCAAGATATCGCACCGCACCGTCGATCGAAGACGAGAGCAGGTACGACGGGCTGCTCGTTTGAAAGATCGTCATCTGCCGACGAAGCTCGCGTCGCGAGATGAGATCACCGCTCACGTGCACGGCGGCAGTCTGCGTCAGCGACGGCAGAGTTTTGTGTAAGCTGTGCACGACGATATCCGCGCCGCACGCGACAGCCCCCGCCGAAAACGCGCCGCCGAGCGAAAGATGCGCACCGTGCGCCTCGTCCGTGATAAGCGGAACACCACGCGAGTGGCAGATCTTCGATATTTCGGAAATATCGGATATCACGCCCTCATACGTCGGGGAGGTGAGGATCACCGCCTCGGCGTCGGGAAATTTCGCGAGGGCAGCTTCAACGTCGTGCGGCGAAACGCTCGCGGCAAAGCCCGCCTCGCAGACGTCCGTTTCGATGTACTCCGCCCTTGCGGCGCAAAGCTCGAGCGCGTGATACACCGAGCGGTGGCAGTTTCGCGCGACGATCACGCGGCGATGCGTGCGACAGCGCAAGGCCGCGCGAACAGACGCTATGAGCGCGCCGGTACTTCCGTTCACTGAGAAGATGCACTCGTCGCTGCCCCAGAGCACGGCGGCCAGCTTTTCAGACTCGGCAAATATCCCGCTCGGTTCGTTGAGGTCGTCGAAGGAATCGATCTCGGTTATGTCGAGTGCGCCGCCGAGCGCGGCGAGATACGGAAAATCTTCCGTATTTCGCTTGTGCCCCGGCATATGCATCGGAAGAACCGACGTGCGGCAGTATTCCGACAGTTTTTCGTAAAGGCCGTCTCTCACCGTTATCTCTCCCTCATGTGTGTCAGTTTATGCGGATGAGCTCCATCTGACCGGGTGCGAGCCAGATCTCCTGTGCCAGAGCGGGACCCGTGCGGTCGCCGCGCTCGAAGCACGAATTCATTACCTTGCCGTTGTGGTAAACGAGAGATGCCTTCTTGACCTTGTCGGTGAACGCGAGAGTGATGGGAGCGTCCTCGCGCTGGAGCGTGTTGAGAACCACGATGTAGTCGTGTCCCTCGTCGTCCTTGAATGTGCTGAGGATAGCCGAGCGGCTCGTCGCGCTGTCGACGAACTCGCAAACGCCGGGAACGAAGTAGAAGTAACCGCCGTAACCCGTGCCTACGCTGTAAGTGTCGACGTGGTGGAGACGCGCGAAGATCTCGGCGTGGTGGACGTTGAAACGCTTCTGAACGCGCGCGAGGTCGTCATAGTGAGTCGTCTTCTTGCCGAACTCGTCGATGGGAGAGCCGTGATAGTCGCCCGCGATGAGCTTGTCGTAGAGTCTGAACCAGACAACCGCCTTTGCGCCGCAAGCGACGGCCGTGTTGAGCTGCCAGCGGAAATCATCCTCGGTAGGTGTGCGGAAGCACATATGCGCGCTCGAAAGAAGCGTTGCCCAAACGTCGGTGCCGCACTTCTTCGATGCCGCAACGAAGCGGCGAAGCGTCTCGAAATACTCGAAGATTCCGAGGCCGTCGTAGCAGAGCTGAGAATACTGTCCGCAACCCATGACGCGGCTGTCGGTGGTGTCAGCGAAATTGCAGATCCAGTCCTCGAGGCTCTGTCCGTCTTCGACGAGCATACGCTCGCTTCTCTCGATGCTTCCGAGGTTGATGTAGACCGTCCACTCGGGAGAGATCTCCTTGATGAGGCGGACGCCCTCGTGATATGCGCGGTTCGACTCACGGCTCGGCTCCTCGCCGACGTAGATGCCGACGACGGCGGGATGAGAAGCAAACTCGTCGTGGATCTCGGTGATGAGAGCGCGATACTCGTCCGCGCCGTTATCGTAGTTATCGACGTATGTCTCGTTGAACTGGAGGATGACGTCCATGCCGAGGGAGGCGATAAGGTCGAGCATCTCGCGGTATGCCTTGCGGTCATCGCTCTTCCAGTTGAAGCGGGGAGCAACGGGAGTGTTGATGCCGAGCTCCGCCCAGTCGTAGACCCACTCGCTCTTGTAGTTTTCAAAATCGTTGTAGTTCCAGAACGAAACTGTGATCTTTTCTGCCATGATAATATATCCTTTCGTGTGCAGTGATCTGAAATTAAAGAAGCCGCGCCGAATTTCGCAGTCGGCTTTTCTTTAGGTTATTATACCATGTTACGCCCGTTTTGGCAAGTAAAGTTTAGCAACCGCCGAAACGCCCCGCGAACTTCCGAGAGACTCCCCACCGATTTGTCGCCACGCGGACGAACCTCACTGCAAAACTCTACGCGCAAACCCGCAAGACTCCACCCCAAGCTTGTCGCCACGCAAACGAACGCCGCTGTCAAACTCCACGCGCAAACCCACGAAACTTCACCCAACGGTTTGTCGCCCGTAAGCAAGCGACAAACTGTAGGGTAGCGTGCCGTATGAAAATACGTAGGTTCTGTTATACCGTTCGTTCCTATAATAAAAACTGCGTCTCGCACCTGAGGCTCCCTCCGGGAGGGAGCTGTCGCGGCGTAGCCGTGACTGAGGGAGTACGCG
>CAYWTG010000107.1:0-5456 GCA_964461155.1 uncultured Ruminococcus sp. | reverse complement strand
GCGAGAGGGCGCGCAGTGAGGACGATACGTCGTCGCGGTCGCCGCGGACGATCATATTCGCGACGCTGCCGTGCTTGACAAAGCGCAAGACGCACATACGCGGGATGTTTTCAAAGAGGCTCTTGTCAAAGTCCTCGGCAAATGCGATCTGAACCTTGAACTGCGCGGTCTTGAGGTTTTGTATGTCGCTTTCGAGCACGAGACCGCCGCGGTGGAGAAGTGCGAGCTGGTCGCAACTGTCCTCGAGCTCTCGCAGCGAGTGCGAGCTGATGAGAGCCGCCGCGCCTCGGTCGACGACGTCCTCGCAGATGACGCTCTTAACGTAGTTACGCATAACGGGGTCGAGTCCGTCGAAAGTTTCGTCAAAGAGGATGAAGTCGGGAAGAGTCGAAAGCGCGAGCACCGTCGCCGCCTGACGCTTCATTCCTTTCGAGAAGGTGCTGATGGGGGCTTTTCTGTTGAGCGAGAGTCGGTCGGAGAGCTTGCGGTATCTCTCACGGTCAAATCGCGCGTAGCAACTTTTGTACATATCGGCCGTTCTGTCCATCGACGCGCCGGGGAGAAAATACAGCTCGTCGGGCACGTAGGCGATCCTCGAGAGAACCTCGGGATTGTTGTATATCGGGCGGTCGCCGAGCACGGCCGCGCCTCGGTCTTGGCGGTAAACGCCCGCGAGGATGCGAATGAGCGTCGACTTTCCCGCGCCGTTCGAGCCGACGAGACCGTAGATACTGCCAGCATCGATCGAGCAGGATATGTCATTTAAGGCACAGAAGTCGCCGAAGCTCTTTGTCAGGTGTTGTGCTTTGATCATTTTGATTCTTCCTTTCGTGTATTGTTGTCGTATGCGAGACGTACCCGTCCGAGCACGTCTTCGATGTCGATCGATGCGGCGGCAAGCTGAGATGCCAGCCGCTCGACCTCGTCAAGCAGAGCCCGCTTTTGATTCGAGAGAGTCTCTCGCGCTCCCTCGCAGACGAAATATCCGCGTCCGGGCACGGAGCTGATGATGTGAGCGTTGTCGAGCTCGGCGAACGCCTTGAGTATCGTGACGGGGGTGACCGAAAGCTCGACCGAGAGACTTCGTACCGACGGGATGCGGTCGCCCTCGCGAAGCACGCCGGTCAGAATGAAGCTTTCGAGCTGTGAGCGTATCTGCTCGTAGATCGGAGTTCTCGACATCGGGTCGATAAAAAACATCGGGCGCGTTCCTCCTTTTTTGCGTTTTAGGTGTTATAGCTGATGTATAATACCTATATTGTATCACAGCCCGCATCACTCGTCAAGCATTTTCGAGAAAAAATCCGAAAAAAATTATTCGCGTAAAATTTCACAGAAAAATCACACGTAATTTCACATTTCAGATTGACAAAATCACATCTGTGGTGTAAAATATAACACGAAGACATCAGAAAGGAAGTGGACGTTTGCAGAAGGAAAGAAGAGCCGCCATACACGACTTGCTTTTTGAAAGATCGACGGTCTCGCTCGATGAGCTTCACCGAATGTTTCCGGATGTATCGGAAATGACCTTGAGGCGCGATATAGACTATTTTGAGTCGCAGGGGCTTGCCGTAAAGGTTCGCGGCGGTTGCAAGAGCACGGCTCTCGAATCAAACGGAGAATTCGGCGCGGATGTGCGCCTTTCGAGAAATATCGACGCCAAACGGAGCATCGCCAAGGCCGCGCTTGAGTATCTCGAGACGGGACGCTCGATCTTCATCGACTCCGGCTCGACCATGAAAGCTTTCGCGTCGCTCGTGCCGCCGAGCAGATACTCGTTCGTCACGACCGACCCCGAGATCGCGCTGAAGCTTTGCAAAAACAGCCGCTCGGTCGTAAATATCGTCGGAGGCAGGCTCGAGGGCGAAAACAGAACCGTGACGGGACTTCAGGCGACGCGCTTTTTATCGGATATAAACATCGACATCGCATTTTTAACGCCGACGGGCTACAGCACGGACAGCGGATTTACAGTCGCGAACTACAACGAGTGTGAGCTCAAGCGCATCGTCGTCGCAAAGGCGCGGCGCGTCATCATGCTGATGGACAGCTCGAAATGCGACAGGACACTGCCTTACACGTTCTGCGATCTCGCGGACACGGGAACGCTTATAACGGAGGCGGCGAGCGATAAGCTCCGCGAGGAGCTTGCTGAGAGCGACTGCGAGCTCGTCGTCGCGGAATAAATATTGAAATTATTATCGAAAGGATATAACTATGGCTAATTATGTAATCATGCCCAGACAGGGGCAGAGCGTCGAGAGCTGTATTATCACCTCGTGGAACAAAAAGGTCGGAGACGAGGTCAATGTGGGGGACATCCTTTTCTCCTATGAGACCGACAAATCCGCATTCGATGAGCCCTCACAGCTTTCGGGCGTTATCCTTCATTCCTTTGCCGAGGAGGGCGACGTGGTCGACTGTCTGTCGCCCGTGTGCATCATCGGCGAGGCCGGAGAGGATATTTCATCACTTATAACTTCTGTGTCAGGCGCAGCGTCCGCAGAGGAGGCACCCGCCGAGGCCGCACCCGCCGAGGAGAAGACAGAGAGTGCTCCCGCAGAGGTCGAGACTACTGTTTGCGAGGGCGAGCGGATCAGGATCTCTCCGAGAGCGAAGAACCTCGCGCTTAAAACCGGCGTCGATATGACAGCCGTCACGCCGAGCGGCCCGCACGGCAGAATAATCGAGCGCGACATCAACGCCGCTCTTGACGCGGGACACGTTGCGACAACATCGCTCGTCGAGGACTTCCTTGCGGGAAGACCCGTGGAGAGCGCGAAGGTCGAGGAGACACCCGTCGAAGAAGCGGTCGCGGCGAAGTGCGCCGAGACGTGCACCTGCGATTTCCGCGCGTACACCGAGACGCCCATGTCGAACGTCCGCCGCGTGATCGCAAAGACCATGAACGCTTCTCTCACCGAGATGGCTCAGCTCACGCTCAACTCCTCGTTCGACGCGACGAGCCTGCTTAACTACAGAAAGCTACTCAAAGAGCACGGCGAAGCACTCGGACTCTCCCGTGTTACGATAAACGATATGATCCTTTACGCAGTTTCGCGCGTACTGCCGCGCTTTGCCGAGGTCAACGCAAATCTCGTTGACGGCAAGTTCCGCACGTTTGCACACGCAAATGTCGGCATGGCTGTAGATACCGATCGCGGACTGCTCGTTCCCGTCATTTTCGGCGCGGACACGCTGTCGCTCGCGGATATCTCCGGAAAGGCGAAAGACCTCGCCGCGGGAGCACGTGAGGGCACGCTCTCTCCCGATGACATGAGCGGCGGAAGCTTCACCGTGTCGAATCTCGGCTCGCTCGGTATCGAGAGCTTCACACCCGTTATCAATCCTCCGCAGACGGCGATTCTCGGCGTTTGCTGCACGACGAACCGCGTGAGAGCGGACGGAAGCGTTTATCCCGCGATGGGACTCTCGCTCACGTTCGACCACCGCGCACTCGACGGCGCACCTGCGGCAAAGTTCCTCAAGGAGCTCTGCACATCGCTTGAAAACTTCGAGCTTTTGCTTGCGAAATAAGCGGGGGGAAGATAAATTATGTATGATCTTATGATCCTCGGCGGCGGCCCCGCCGGATACAATGTGGCCGAAAGAGCCGCGCACAGCGGACTTAAAACACTTCTTTTTGAAGAGCGCGAGCTCGGAGGCGTCTGCCTCAATGAGGGCTGTATTCCGACAAAGACGCTTCTTTATTCCGCAAAAATGCTCGACCACGCAAAGGGCGGCGAGAAATACGGAGTCACCGTTACGGGAGCGTCGCTCGACCACGCGAAGGTCGTGGATCGCAAGAATCGCGTCGTAAAGACGCTCGTCTCGGGCATCGGCTCGAAGATGCGCGGCGCGGGAGTCGAGGTCGTGCGTAGCACAGCGAAGATCGTCGGCAAGTGCGCTGACGGCTTCGAGGTCACGTCCGACGGCAAAAGTTACACGGCAAAGCGACTTCTCATCTGCACGGGAAGCGAGGCCGTAGTTCCCCCGATCACGGGACTTCGCGAGGCGGTCGCTTCGGGACTTGCGGTAACGAACCGCGAGGTTCTCGACATTCGCACTCTTCCGAAGCGCGTAGCCGTAATAGGCGGCGGCGTCATCGGACTTGAAATGGCATCGTACTTCAACTCAGTCGGTTGCTCGGTTTCCGTCATCGAGATGATGAACAAGATCGCGGGCCCGACAGACGGCGAGATATCGAAGATACTTCAAAACAATTACGCAAAGCGCGGCGTTGAGTTCATTCTCGGCGCAAAGGTCGTAAAGGTTAACGACAAAGGCGGCTCGGGAAGCGTCGAGTACGAAAAGGACGGCAAGACCGTCTCGGTCGATTGCGACCTTATCCTCGTGTCGGTAGGTCGCCGTGCACGCACTGCCGGCATCGGCCTCGAAAACGTCGGAGTCGCTACCGAAAGAGGTGCCGTTATCACCGATGACTCGGGACGCACGAACGTGCCCGGCATCTGGGCGGCGGGAGACGTCAACGGCAGACTGATGCTCGCTCACACAGCGTATCGCGAGGGCGAGGTCGCCGTGTCGGATATGCTCGGTGTACGCGACAGAGTCGACTACCGCGCGATACCGTCCGTCATTTACACAAATCCCGAGGTCGCGACGGTCGGCGAGACTGCCGAGAGCGCACGCGCGGCGGGACTTGAGGTCGAAGAGCACACGATGAGTCTGCGCTACAGCGGCAGATACATTGCCGAGAACGAGGGCGGAGACGGCATCGTGAAGATAATAGTCGGCAAGCGTCATCACAACATCCTCGGCGTCCACATGATCGGAAGCTACGCGTCCGAGATAATCTACGGCGCGGCAATGATGGTCGCACGCGAGATGCGCGTCACCGACGTTCAGAAGATAGTATTCCCTCATCCGAGCGTTTGCGAGGTCATCCGCGAGGAAATGTTTTCTATTAAATAATTTATTCTAAGGAGATAAAACAATGCCTAAGAGTCAATATGTAGATCCCGGTAAGGTCTTCGAGAGCGGATATATCAACTTTGAAAGCATTCCGCTTTGTACCTACAATAAGTCGCTTGACGACGAGAAGAAGATATACTCCAAAGAGGACTTCCTCAGAATATATCACGATATGCGCACCATCCGCGAGTTTGAGTCGATGCTCAACGACATCAAGGTCAAGAGCGAGTACAACGGCGTAAAGTACAATAACCCCGGACCCGCGCATCTTTCCATCGGTCAGGAGGCATCCGCGGTCGGTCAGGCGTACTGCCTCGACATCAACGACTTCACATTCGGTTCCCACAGAAGCCACGGCGAGATCCTCGCAAAGGGACTTTCCTCGATCAACAAGCTCGACGACAAGGAGCTTTATGACATCATGAGAGAGTTCCTCGACGGCGCGATACTCAATGTTGTGGAGAAAGAGTGCAAGACCTCGAGCGTTAAGGAGCTTGCAAAGTACTTCCTCCTCTACGGCG
>CAYWTG010000106.1:0-5518 GCA_964461155.1 uncultured Ruminococcus sp. | reverse complement strand
GCCTCTGCCGTTCCCTGCTCGCAGATGGAGCCGGCGTACATAACGATGACCTCGTCGCAGAGCTGAGCGACGACACCGAGGTCGTGCGTGATCATGATGATCGCCATACCGAGCTCGCGCTGGAGGGAGGTCATCAGGTCAAGGATCTGCGCCTGGATGGTAACGTCGAGAGCCGTGGTGGGCTCGTCGGCGATGAGGATGTCGGGCTCGCAGGCGAGAGCCATCGCGATAACGACACGCTGTCTCATACCGCCGGAGAGCTCGTGCGGGTACTGCTTCATACGCTTCTCGGGCTCGTTGATGTTAACGAGGCGAAGCATTTCGACAGCGCGCTCGCGCGCTTCTGCGCGGTTTCTGTCTGTGTGGAGGAGAATAGCCTCCATGATCTGGTGGCCGATGGTGTGCGTGGGGTTGAGAGACGTCATCGGGTCCTGGAAGATGATCGATATACGGTTTCCGCGGATCTTTCTCATGACGCTTTCGCCCGCGCCGACGAGCTCTTCGCCGTCGAGCTTTATCGAGCCGCCGACAATGCGTCCGGTAGACGCAAGGATCTGCATGATTGAATACGACGTAACGGATTTACCGGAGCCGGACTCACCGACGATGCCGAGAACCTTTCCTCTCTCGAGGTTAAAGGAGATTCCGTTTACGGCTTTGACCTCACCCGCATCGGTAAAGAAGGAGGTGCGAAGGTCATTTACTTCGAGTAGTGCCATTTTTATTGACCGTGCCCGTGTGGGCTTTCCTTTCCTTTTATCTTAACCGTTGAGTTTGGGGTCGAATGCGTCGCGCAGGCCATCTCCGAGGAGGTTCAGCGAAAGAACGATGAGGGAGATGACAACAGCGGGGATAACGAGACGCACGGGGTACGTATTGATACCGTTGAGAGCGTCGGATGCAAGCGAGCCGAGCGACGGCATGGGCGCGTTAACGCCGAGGCCGAGGAACGACAGGTAGCTCTCCGTAAAGATCGCGCTCGGGATCTGGAGTGCGGTGGAGATGATGACGACGCTGATGCAGTTGGGCATGAGGTGCTTGAAGATGATCCACTTACCCTTTGCGCCGGCCGCTCTCGAAGCGAGGATGTACTCCTGCTCACGGAGCGAGAGGATCTGGCCGCGGATAAGACGCGACATGGAGACCCAGTAGAGCACACCGAACACGATAAAGAGGCTGATGATGTTCGCGCCGATCTTTTCGAGGACTGTACCTTGGATCACTTTTTCGAGGTTCGTCTGCTTGAGCGCGGACGCAAGCAGGATGATGAGAAGCATATCGGGGAGCGAGTAGATAATGTCGACAAAGCGCATGATGACAAGGTCGACCTTACCGCCGCAGTAACCGGAGATGGAGCCCACGGTCATACCGATGACGAGGACTATAAGGCTCGCGAAGAATCCGACGGCGAGGGAGATACGCGCGCCGTAGACGATACGGATGAAGTAGTCACGACCCATGGAGTCCGTGCCGAAGATGTGCGGGAAGACGCTCTCGGTCTCGCCGGTGTAGGAGTCGAAGCAGACAAGGTAGTAACCCATGTCCGTCTCAACGAGCGACGCGTCGCCGGAAGTTCTCTTTGCACTGCCGAACGCGTTTGTTTCCCACGCCCAGTCGGTGATCTCGGGAGTTGTCTTGTACTTCTTTACAGCGGTCTTGTCGAGCTTATTGTACTCGGCACCCTCGGGGAGGGACGACTGCAAGGCTTCAAAGGAAGCGACGCTCTTGTCGCCGGAGTTGTACGCCTCGAGGAGACGCTCGCCCTCGGCTTTCATAGCCTCGCGTGCGGCGAGATCGGCCTCGCGCTCCGCTCTGCCCTCGTCGCTGTCCTCATACTCGCTCTTCAGCGTAGCGGGGAGGTAGATCTCGCGGAGATTTGCGTATCCGAGGAGCTTCTGACGCTCTGCCGAGCCGTATTCAAAAGGCGACAGGTTGCTGTAGGAGCCGTCAACGGCCTGTCCGAAGCGAACTCCGAGCTGAGTGTCGTATTTGTAGGGGTAAAACATGGGGATGACGATGCAGCTGATCGTGATGAAGGCCACGATGATAAGGCTGACAAGGGCAACCTTGTTTTTAACGAATCTTTTAACGCCGTCGCGGAAGAATGTCGTAGAGGGGCGCATCTGCACCATGTACGCCTTGTCCTCCGCCGAGGCGGGATTAAATGCATCGAGATCGAGATGCATACTGAACAGCTTCTTCTTACTCATTATGAAATCTTAGTCCTTTCTGCCCTGTGCCAAGCTCATTATTCAAGGTTGATGCGCGGGTCGACGACCTTATACATGATATCACTGATAAGGTTCATCGCAACGATCAGTATCGCAAGCACGATAGTCGTACCCATGATGAGCGTGTAGTCGCGGTTGATGATACTGTTAACGAAGGAGCGGCCTATGCCGGGAACGGCAAAGATCTGCTCGACAACGAGAGAGCCGGTCACGATATATGCGAGCATGGGACCGAAGTATGTAATAACGGGGATGAGCGCGTTCTTGAGCGCGTGTCCGAAGATGATCTTACCGGAGGATACGCCCTTGGCCTTTGCGGTACGGATGTAGTCCTGACCGAGCACGTCGAGCATGGACGAGCGGGTAAGACGCGTGATGTTTGCCATCGGCGAGAGCGACAGCGTGATTATGGGCAGAACAAGTCCGCTTGCCTGCGTTCCGTTCGCGGGGAAGATCTGCCACGTGAGCGTGAACAGCAACAATAGGAACGTACCCATGATAAACGACGGCATCGAGACGAACGCGGTCGTCAGCACCATGATAACGCGGTCAAGTATGCTGTTTCTGCGGAGAGCGGCGACAGAGCCGAGCACCGTGCCCACAACGAGCGCGATACCCGCAGCGATAAGTCCGAGCTTCGCGGAGGTCTTCATACCTGCGGCGATGATGTCGATAACGTCACGCCCCTTTTGCTTGATGGACGGGCCGAAATCGAACTTTGTGACGATATCCTTGAGATAAGTCATATACTGCTCGAAAAGCGGTTTGTCGAGGCCGTATTTTGCTTCGAGAGCCTTTGTGGCCGTTTCGGAAAGAGCCTTCTCGCCGAGGAACGGACCGCCGGGAACGGCGTGCATAACGAAGAACGTAATCGTTATGACGATCCACACAGTAAGCAAAGCAAGGCCGAGCCTTTTGAGTACATAAAATAAGGTTTTACTATTCATTTTACCACACCTGCTTAAGTTTCGTGCGACGGAAACGGCGTCGCAAAACGCCACCCCTCGCTTATTATTCATGTTAGTATACCATGAAATAAGATTTTTTGCAATAGGTTTTCGCGTTTTTTTGCTTTAAAGTGCTACAGTAATTGTTCATTTTTCGTGATTTTGCCTTATTCCGAGCAAATCGCAAGCCAAAAACGGTCATTTGAGACGGAAAGATGAAACTCGAGTGAATGAAAATCGCGCCTCTTTTGAGACAAAAAGTATCAAAATATCAGTTGCAAATTCTCGCGATATACTATATAATATATGCGCAGGCATATACACCCCCGCACCGACACATCCGCTGCGGCTTGTCGCCCGTGAGCAAGCGACGAGGGCAAGTCTCGCGTGTGCGTGGGACAGGCAAAGCGGTCAGTTATCTTGACCGCGCGAATCCTCGAGCCGCGGTAAAGACTACTTAGCGTCAAGCCGCTAAGCAGGGCTTTCTCAGTGCGTTTTCTTTCACGAAAGAAAACGCGAAGAGACGTTTTGCACTCTCGCACGCATGAGGCAGAGTCGGAAAGCTTTCTTCACACTTCTTTCCCGAAAGATCCCCCCACCAAAAAGCCTCACCCGGAGGCACCCCCGAAAGGATAAAACAATGAAAGGCTCACTCAAAAATGTCATGCTCGCACGTCACCCATCCGAGGTGACTCGCGAGTCGTTCGTCATCGAAATGAATATGCCGACCGAGTATCCCGCGATCTCAGCTCGGCCTACCGCCGAGGGCGGCGTTCGCGACCGCTTCTTCGCCTCCGTGGCGGAGCTCCCCGATGAGGTCACCGTCATCCATCCGTTCAACGTCGACGCTTTCGCGGAGTCAAACTCCCGCACGATCTACGTCGCGCCGAACGGCTCCGACGACTCCGACGGCACGCTCGACGCGCCCGTCGCCACGATCCGTGAGGCTCTGCGCCGTCTCGAGAACGCGCACGGCGGCAAGATCGTCCTGCGCGGCGGTCACCATGACCTTACCGATACGGTGAAGATCGACTCGCGCCACTCCGGCACGACCGCGTCCCCTCTCATCATCACCGCTTTCCCCGGCGAATCCCCCGCCCTCTCCACCTCAAACTCCATCCCCGCATCCGCGTTCTCGCACGTCACCGATGAGTCCGTCCTCGCCCGTCTCCCCGAGTGCGCAAAGTCTCACGTGCTCGAAGCTGACATCCGCGCGCTCGGTATCACCGAATACGGTAAGCCCGGCGTCGGCGGCGCGGTCCTCCTCATCAACAGCGTCGAACAGGATCTCGCAAGATATCCGAACCGCGGCGAGGAGCTTCTCGAGGTCAGCGAGCGCATCGTGTGTACGGGCTGGGACGAAGAAAACCGTTGCCCCGCAGGCGACTGGGAGATCGGCGTCGACGACGACCGCCCCTACACATGGCAGAAAGCCGACGACATCTGCGTATTCGGCGCATTCACCTATGAATGGGTCAGACTCAACCGCCGCCTCGGCGCGATCGATGCCGACTCACGCACCATACGCGGTATCGGAAATTTCGAGCACGCTCCCGTACAGCATCGCGGAAACAATACTTTCTTCTTCACAAACGTCCTTGATGAGCTCGACGTTCCCGGCGAGTGGTACCTCGACCGCAAGTCCGGCAAGCTCTATGTTTACCCGCCGAACGGCGACCTCTCCGATGACGACGACATCCGCTTTATCTCTAAGGCACAGCGCGTCATCTCGTGCGAGGGTGCCGAGAACGTGATCGTCGACCGACTCGACATCGGCCGTTGCTGCGGTAACGCCGTGACGATCAAAAACTGCCGTCAGGTGCTCTTCCAGAGATGTCGCGTGTGCGGAACCACGGGTATCGCAAATGCCGACGGCTCGGCTGTCGACATCGACGGCGGATTCAGAAACGGCATCATCGACTCCGTCATCGAGCACTTCTCAAACCGCGCGGCAAGCGTCGGAGGCGGCGACCGCAAAACGCTGACCCCCGCGAACAACTTCATCCAGAACTGCAAGGTCATAAACCCTCACTGCCGTTTCGGTATCAGCTCCGGCGGCGGCGTCGGTAATATCGTCTCGCACAACTACTCCCACAACACCACGATGGGCGACGGCGGCCACAACGAGGGCATCGTCGAGTACAACATCGTCGAGGGCGGCGACACCGAGACGCACGACACGGGCATGATCTACGTTGCTGGCGGCGGATGCTCCACCTGCGGCAACCACTACAGATACAACTACTTCTTCGACTTCGCGATGGGCGACTACGGTATCTATTTCGACGACCTCTCTCGCGGAATGTACGCCTACGGAAATATCGTCGTCGGAAACGGAAC
>CAYWTG010000105.1:0-5531 GCA_964461155.1 uncultured Ruminococcus sp. | reverse complement strand
GGATATATAAGCTCGAAGAGAGCACAGCTAACATTTTCGACTACGTAAAAGAGCATCCCGAAAAGAAGAGCTCGATCAGGACACTGATGAACTACTATCTCCCGACAACATTAAAACTGCTCGGTTCATATGCCAATATCGAACGCGTCGGCGTTGCGGGAGAAAATATGAAAAAATCGAAAGAAAGCATCGAGAAAACTCTCGATATGCTCGTTTACGCTTTTAATACCGAGCTTGACAGGCTTTACGAGAGCGAAACGCTCGACATCTCCGGAGACATCGACGTTCTCGAGCAGATGCTGAAACGCGACGGCATGACTCGCACCTCGACAAGTACCGCGTCTTGCACTATGGCTGAGGAGAAACATGATGAAAAAACGATTTGATCTTGTCACCCGTATTATTTGTGCACTGATGTGCATCTCCGTGCTTTTCGCCGTGTCCCCGACCGTATTTGCGTCCGACGACGATTACTGGAGCGCGCAAAAAGCGTATAATGCCGCGCTTGAATCGGGAGACGAGAAAGCCATTCTCGACGCCGTCGGCTTGATCGAAAAGGCATATCCTAATCCCGAAAACGTCGATCAGTATCTCAGACTGTACTTCCCGATGATGAAAGCCGCCTCGATATACGAAAAAAACGGAGTATACACGTCTGCCGCGAAGTATTATAAAAAATCACTCGACATGGCGCGCGCCCTTGACGAGTCGGGCTATTATTTCAAAGATTACTTAAACAACACGGAGATGCTCTGGAGGCATAATAACATAACTCCCACGGTGTATGCCGAAACCGCCGACACCGAGAATATTCCGTATTACGCCGCGCGAGGCGAAGAAAAAGCGGGATGCGCACACGGCATGACCGACTATTTTGACGCGCAGTACGATAATGCGCAAATACTGTATGTTCAGTTCTTCACGGAAGATATCGAAGCATTGTCGTGGCAGCTTAAATCCGAAAGCGACGACTACACGCTCATGATAGGTTGGAACGTGCCGAACGAAAATCGAGAAGACCTCGAGCGGATCGCAAACGGCGAAGCCGACGACTATATCCGTCACAATCTCGAGTTTCTGTCGACGCTCGACTGTCGTGTGCTCATCCGCTTCGGCGCGGAGATGAACTGTTGGAATACTCTGCCGTCAAGCAGGGAAGAGTATGAGTCCGACGGCGGCGCGTTTGCCGAGAAATTCAAGGATGCGTTCCGTCACGTGTCGCTGATGGCAAAAAAGTATGCCCCCGCCGCGGCGATGGTCTTTTCTCCGAACGATGTCTCTAACTGGTTTTACGACCACACGGACTTTTACCCCGGCGACGAATATGTCGACTGGGTCGGAATGTCGGCATATAATAACCTGACCGCGCAAAGTGAGTTTAATATTTCCGCCGGCAACGACGCGTACTACTCGATCGGTGACTACTACGACAATCAGATCGTCAGAATACAGTCTATCGTAGATACATACGGTGACAGAAAGCCGATCATGATAACCGAGGGCGGCATCGCGTACAAAAGCGACAACGGACTCCAAAACGAACAGCACGCGATAGAAGGCCTTACTTTCTTCTACACCTACGTCAGCCGCGTCTATCCGCAGATAAAGTGCATTATGTACTTTAACTCGAATTACAGCTCAAACAAGTACAGCATATTCGGACTCGAGGAATCAAATAAAACAATCGCACGCCTATATCGGGCACTGTGTACCGAAAATGTCGCGATGGAGTATTCGATGGGTCGCGGCGACGCTTGCGGATATGTGCCGCTCGATAAATTTTCGGAAAGCACCGAGAATCTCCGCCTGTCTGTATACGCTGCATATCCCACAAACGAAAACGTCACGGTAGAATACTCGATCGGCGGCAAGCGAGTCTTTAAAAGCAAAGAATATCCGTATGAGCTCTCCATCGACAAGTCCGCGCTCTCACTCGGCGGGCAACTTCTGAGCGTCAGTGTCACCTGTCGTGAAACGGTAACGAAACTCTACTACAAGCTCACCCTCGACACAGACGGCAAGATCAGCGTATGCGAAGCTGTTCCCGAAAGCATCAAAGACGTAAAAAAGAGCTTTTGGGGATACGAAGCCATAGCGTTTTGTATGTCGAACGGACTTTTCGAGGGCACATCGAACACTAAATTCGAGCCGAACGCCACGATGACACGCGCAATGTTCGTCACCGTGCTCGCAAGAGTTGCGGGAGCAGACCTCGTGCGCCCCGATGAGTCTTCGTTTGATGACGTTCCGTTAAAAAAATGGTACTCTCCGTATATCGAATGGGCAGTTGAAAACGGGATAATCAACGGAGTCGATCCACGTCATTTTGCGCCCGACGATATCATCACCCGTGAGCAGATGTGTTCGGTTCTTGTGAGATACTGCGAGAAGTTCGGGATATCGCTCGGAGAGCTCTCAGACGATACCTCAGACTACGGCGAGCAGTTCAAAGATCACTCGAAAATCAGTCCATACGCGGTAAAATACGTTTACACCGCGAAAAACGCAGGGCTTATAACAGGAAGAAACTCAAATAAATTTGACCCGTCCGCAGGTGCGACACGCGCCGAATGCGCCACGGTATTCATGCGCTTTACTGTAAACTTTTTAAAGTAAATCAAATTTTCGGAAAATTAAAACCTCTCTGCACGAAAGCACATAACGGCTCTCGGCAAAAAGAGGTTTTATTTTCATTTTCAGCGAAGCATCGCGCGAACGGCGTCGGCGTCCGGCGTTACAAAGGCTTTCCAGTTTGTGTGGTAGATAACATATCCCGGCTTTGCGCCTGCGGGCTTTTTGACCTCACGCACGCGTGTGTAGTCAACGGGCACAGACGCACCGCCCGCCGCCGATGAATAATGTGCCGCGATCATTGCGGCCTCTGTGAACGCAAGCTCCGGAGGCTCGCTCTCTCCCTGTGCGCACTCAAGCACAACATGAGAGCCCGGCTGGCCTTTGACGTGAAACCACCAGTCGTTACGGTTTGCAAGCCGTGTTGTCAGGTGATCGTTTGCGATATTATTCTTACCGCACAGCACAGTGTGACCGTCCGAAGTCTCAAAGCGCATTATCAGCACCTCACGCCGCTTTTTCTCGGTATAGCTCTTCATCTTCGACGCATATCCGCTGTGATAAAGCTCCGCGCGGATCTCGGACAGCTCTCGCTCCGTTTGCGCTCTTGAGAGGGCATCAAATACCGTTTTTATGTATTCAAGCTCGCTTCGCGCAACTTCAAGCTGCTCTGCAAGGTGAACTTTGGCACTTTTCGACTTGTTGTATTTTTTATAATAAGACTGAGCATTCTGCGCGGGGGTCATTCTTTCCGAAAGCGGTATCTCGATGATCTTTCCGTCGTCATACCAGTCGGAAAGCGAAATGCTTTTCATACCGCGCTTCATCATGTATATCGAACCCGTGATAAGATCACCGTATTTCTTGTACGTCTCTCCCTCCGCGCACTTCTCGAGCTCATCCGACTGCAAAGCGATCTTCTTTGTCAGTCTCGTCTCTGCGGCGTTGAGCAGGCGGAAAATGTCGGCGGCCTTGCGACGAAGCCTCTCTTCCGACGCACGAACCGAGTAAAACTCGTCGATCAGCTGTTCCACGGTGTCAAAGCCTATAACGGTAACGTCCGCGCTCGACTCATACTGCGTCAGGCGCGTATAGAGAAAGTCTATAGGCATTCCGTCGGCACTTTTAGCCATCGACACCTCAACTCCGCCAACGTCCGCGTCACCCACTACCTGCTTCATGCAGTCAAATAGCGTGTCGGCACACTCGGCAAGTGACGCCGAGCAGTTGCCCGACGCACGATATACGATCTCACGAGCCGTGACTGCGGCAAATCCGAGAAATGATGTCGTCAAAAATTTGACCGCACTCTTTGTAATATCAGCTTCGCGTGCCACGGCATTGAACTGTGCACGATCGACCGTCAGCGGATCGAGCTTGTCCTGCGCGGGGGGCAGGGTATATTTCATTCCGGGTAGTAGCTGTCTGACGGTGCTCGCCGCAAAATCGATCGGCTTTAATATGCCGAGGATACGCTCGTCGCCGTCTGCGGCGATTATGTTGCTGTACTTGCCCATGAGCTCGCAGATAAGCTGTCGGCGCGTCTTGAATCCGAGCTCGTCTCTGCACTCAAACACCAGTCGCACGACTCGCTCGAATCCGGGCTGTGACACTTCAATCAAACGTGCACCCGAAAAATGCTTTCTGAGCATCAGGCAAAACATAGGCGGAGTCGCGGGATTTTCCGTCTTCTGCGAAGTCAGCGTAAGTCTCGGACACGCGCTTCCCGCATTTATGAGAAGCCGACGCTCACCGCCTCCTACGCGAATGAGGAAAACTATCTCATCGCGCTCGGGCTGATATATCTTTTCGACTCTGCCCTCAAGGCACTCTTTTTCTATTCTGCGGGAAACTGCCCGCATTATTCCTGCGTCAAATGCCATAACTGTTTATCCTTTCAAAGTTTCTTCGCACTTTATCTGTCATAAATGAGAGTCAGACTTCGACCTGTGTACTCAAGTCCCGCTCTCTTTGCAGTATTCACGGATGCCTTGTTTGACGCGCGGCAAATGTATTTCACCGTGCTCGCGTCGGCACTCTCGAAAAGGTAATTTACGAGCCCTCTCACGCAAGAAGTCGCAAAGCCGCGCCGACGATATTGCGCCGCACATTCTACGTTTATCTCGTAATCACAGCCGGTACCGATATCGTTAACACCCGCAAATGCGACAATACGTCCGTTCTCGATGACGGCACTTATGACATCCGCGTCGTCGTCATCGTCAAGCTCAAGTCTCCAAAGCGTGGTGTCGGCTTCGTAAAGCGCAAGCTCTGCGTTTGTTTTTAGTATTACACAGTCGGTGTCGGGAGAGGGAAGCGGAGTTTTTGCCGAGTAGTTCAAAAGAAGCGTACACTCATCTCGGAACACAAATCCGCGCTTTTTCATGAGAGGCTCGGCAAGAGCGGCAAGCTCTCGCATTCCGTCATCGTCAAACGGACACTTCTCGGCTTTTTCAAACGCCTTGACTTTCCGACAAAGTTTACCGTAAACCGTGTAAGTCATCTTTCCGTGCACATCTTCTTCGACCGATATCGGCAAAGCCGTTATTCCGTGCCTTAATAAAAAGCGTTCGACAGCGCGATCTTCACGTATTACCATTTATGTCCCTCCCGTGCTGAAATACCGATGATAATTGTATCAGCAAATCGCACCTTTGTCAAGTCGCGCCACCGGCGAAGGAGGCGCGAAAATAATAATAAAACGTAAATAATCGACTTTTCATATGGATTTATTTCTGATTTTATGTTATACTATAATGAAATACTTTTCATTTTAATGCAGAATTGCAAATTCCCCGCCCCGAAAGGATATATAAATGGCACGAACCATAGAAAAAGCAGAAAAGCTGACACTTCCGGTCATACCGCTTCGCGGGATAGTTGCTTTTCCCTCAATGCCCGTAAACTTCGAGCTCCAGCGTGAGATATCGATAAATGCTCTCGAGCTCTCGCTCGAACGT
>CAYWTG010000104.1:0-5544 GCA_964461155.1 uncultured Ruminococcus sp. | reverse complement strand
TATGTGAGGCTTTAAAGAGCCGAGTGGAGATACTATGGAAAAAATCGTAATAAACGGAGGAATGCCTCTTCGCGGTGAAGTTGAGATCAGCGGCTCGAAGAACGCGGCTCTTCCGATAATTTACGCGTGCGTCCTTGTTAAAGGAAAATGTGTAATTGAGAATATTCCGAACATAATAGATATAAACCGCTCTTTTGATATTCTGCGCGGCATGGGCGCGTCCATCCGCACTATAGACCGCACTACAGTCGAGATCGACTGCACAAATGTGCGTTGCGGTACATCGGACTACAACCTTGTCAGACGCCTGCGCGGCTCGTATTACCTCCTCGGCGCGGAGCTCGGCAGATTCGGCAGAGCGCGTGTCGCATACCCCGGAGGATGTGACTTCGGCGTTCGTCCGATAGATCAGCACATCAAAGGCTTCAAAGCTCTCGGCGGTCGCGTCGTAACAGACGGCGGCTACATCGAGATATCCACCGAAAACGGAAGAGTCACCCCCGCGAATATCTATTTTGATATGTCCACGGTCGGCGCGACTCTCAACATAATGCTCGCTTCCGTTATGGCCGACGGTATGACCGTCATCGAAAACGCGGCGCGTGAGCCGCACATCGTTGACTGCGCAAACTTCCTCAACAGCTGCGGCGCGAAGATATCCGGCGCAGGCTCGGACGTCATCAAGATCAAGGGCGTGCCGTCCCTCCACGGATGTACTTACGCGATCATCCCCGATATGATAGAGGCGGGCTCTTTCCTCGTTGCGGCCGCCGCAACACGCGGAGAGGTAAAGGTCACAAACGTAATTCCGAAGCACCTTGAGTCGATAACGGCAAAGCTCGAGGAGGTCGGCGTGACGGTCGAGGAGTTCGACGACGCTGTCAGCGTCCGCGTTGACGGACCGCTCAAGCCCACGAATGTCAAGACGCTTCCGTACCCGGGATTCCCGACGGATATGCACCCTCAGATGTGCGCGCTTCTCACCACGATCGAGGGCGTCAGCTTCATAAACGAGAGCATATACGATAACCGTTTCAGATATGTCGAGGAGCTCAAGCGTATGGGCGCGTCGATCAAAGTCGACGGCAGGATCGTAACGGTCGAAGGCGGCGTTCCGTTGTCGGCGGCTCCGCTCATCGCGGTCGATCTTCGCGGCGGTATAGCCGTAGTTATCGCGGCACTCACGGTCGGCGGTACGAGTGAGATCACAGAGATAAATCTCATCGAGCGCGGATATGACGACATTGTCGGCAAACTTCGCGGACTCGGTGCTGATATTAAAAAAGTCTACGTTCCCGATCCCGTTGTGTTTAAAGCGGCAAACTGAATAGCGCGCGGGACGAACTTAAATTATCGAAAAAGAAAGGAAACAGAAAAATGGAAGTTACAAAGCAGACCGTAATCGGTGATATTATCGACTTTGATGAGGAGGCCGGACAGTTCTTCCTCGAGATCGGAATGCACTGCCTCACCTGCCCCGTTTCGAGAAGCGAAACGATCGAGGAAGCTTGCGAGGTTCACGGAACCGACGCCGACGCTCTCGTCGCTCGCCTCAACGAGTATTTTGCAGAGGAAAAGTAATAGCCGAAAAGGAGCAAGGGAGACAGGCTTCCTTGCTCTTTTAAATTACATTTTGTTTGGAGTTTGAAATGGCACCTAAGATAATGCTTCCCGTGCTCGACGATCGTCTTTTGCTCATCGCGTCGATGGTCAGAGACGGCGCGATCCCTCTCGATGTCGGAACGGATCACGCATATGTTCCCATATACCTGATCAAAAATAAAATATGCAAGAGTGCCGTAGCGTCCGACATCAATACAAAGCCGCTGACGCGCGCTTGCGAAAATGCGCAACGCTTCGGCGTGTTCGAGAAAATTTCGTTCAGACGCGGAAACGGTATCGCGGACGTTCATCCCGAGCAGTACGGCGTGACCGATATAATCATCGCCGGCATGGGCGGTGAGCTCATAGCCGAGATAATATCAAAATCCGATTACACACGTATCCCCGGCGTGAGACTGATCCTCCAGCCGATGAGTACCGTTCAGGAGCTTCGCGGATTCCTTGCCGAGATGGGATACGCAACGGTAGAGGAAAAGCTCTGTCGCACGGGAGATAAATACTATGCCTGCATCGCCGCGGAGTACGACGGCGTTCGTCGCGAAGTCCCCCCGGTGCGACTTATGGTCGGAAATGTTACCGACGACGAGACGAACCCGCTTGTCAACGGATTTCTCGAGAAGACGGCCGCAAAGATGAAGCGACGCATAGAGGGCAGACAGCTCGGAGGTCTTCCCGTGGCACGCGAGGAGGAAATACTTCGCGAGATATGCGAACTCGCGCACGTGCGAGGCTATGAAATAGACGTGGAGGCACTGTGATGAAACTGTATGAGCTTTATCGTGAGCTTGAAGAGTTCGCACCGCGCAGCTTGTCCGCACCGTGGGACAACGACGGCCTTATGTGTGCCCCCCTCGGAGATGTGGAGATCACTCACGCTACGGTGTCGCTTGATGCAACGCTCGACGCGATAGAGAAAAGTGCGCAGTCGTCAAATCTTCTCATAACACATCATCCGATGATATTCAAAGGAATACGGTCGCTGACAGGGCAAGACTCGACTTCTTCAAGAGTTCTTGCCGCTGTCAAAAGCGGACTTTCGGTCATATCGATCCATACGAGACTCGACGTTGCCGAGGGCGGCGTGAATGACGCGCTTGCAAAACGAATCGGCCTTCCCGTGAGCGGAAACTTCGGAGACGACGAGACCCCGACACTCGGCAGACTTTGTGATGTTGACGGCATGACGGTCACACAGCTTGCAGAGCGGGTAAAAAATGCGCTCGGATGTCAAAGCGTCCGCGTGTACGGCGACGGCAAGGTGACCCGAGCGGCACTTGTCGGCGGCGAGGGCAAATCATTCATAGAGAGCGCGATCGCATCCGGTGCCGATGTCCTGATAACCGGCGACGCGGGGTACAACGCTTGCGAAAGCGCAGCCGAGGGCGGCTTTGCCATAATCGAAGCAGGGCATTATCACACCGAGCATCCCGTGTGCGAAGCACTCGCCGAAAAGCTCCGCTCACTCGGAATATCCTGCGATATCATAGACCGTTGCCCGAGTAGGATTGTATAAGTGGAATATTTCAGTGATTGAATGTGCAAAGTCATAATAAAGCTCGGCATTTGATGTCGAAGGCATCGGCACGGAGGGTGCGTAATGGAATTGCGGAATTTAACCACGTTTATTCATGTTGTCGAGCTCGGAAGCTTTACTAAGGCGGCAGAGCAGCTTGGATATTCACAGTCTACCGTTTCTTTTCAGATAAAGCAGCTGGAAGAAGAGCTCGGTTGTCTTTTGTTTGAAAGGATCAATCATACCATCACGCTTACCGAGCGCGGGCGTGAGCTTGTGTCTTATGCTCACCGAGTTCGTGCGCTTACCGATGAATTCAAGGAAAGCTTAAATAAGGAAGAACAGCTTACCGGTCTTATACATATCGTGACTCCCGACTCGATTTGCGATGATATGATAAACTCGAACTATATGGACTTTCACAAAAAGTATCCTTCCATTTCGATTCGCTTTACCACGGGAGACTCCGGGGTAATGTTAAGTATGCTCGACCACAATGAGGCGGACTTTATCATAACTTTGGACGGACACTTACATAATAAAGATTATGTTGTTGCCAAAGAAGAGCCTGTTCCCATGCACTTTGTAGCAAGCTCGGGTTCAAAATTTGCCGGCAAGAAAAATCTGTCGGTTAAGGATATTATAAACGAACCCTTTATTCTGACCGAGAACGGTCAAGGATATCGGCGTGTTTTCGACAAAGAGCTTGCCAAAAAGTCACTTGAAATAACCCCTGTTCTTGAGATCGGCAGAACAGATATAATAACTTCACTTGTGGCGCAGGGAGATATGATCTCCTTTCTTCCGGATTTTGTAACACGGGATTTGATTGACGGCGGGAAGCTTTGTTATCTCGATGTGACAGATATAAATGTCGAGATCTGGAAGCAGCTTATTTATCACAAAAACAAATGGATGTCAAGAAGCATCAAAGCCTTTATTGACTATGTAAAAGAAAACGAATTTTCAAATTGAAAAAGCGTGAGAATCTCAAGCTCGCAGAGATTCTCACGCTTTTTACTTTGAAAGCAGTCTGTCGATAAATTGATGAGCGAGACGAGCGGAGCGGCCGCCATGCTCCAACGCAAAGCGTTCGGCAAGCAGGTCAAGTTCATCGGGTGGCATATCGATTTCGTTTTCTTTTGACAGATGATACTGTGTTGAGTAAATACCTGCAAGGTGTATTCTTCGCCCGTAAAATCACAAAGAGCATTGTTTACGGCACTGAGGGTACCGTTGCCCTCGGCTTCAAGCTCGGTTTCTTCTCCGTCACGCTTGAAGGTAATATTGATCTTTACCGCGTCGTTTTCGCGCATAAAATCAAAGTCTGTCACTTCAATGCCGCTATTGAGGTTCAGGTAGTTGGCACTGAAGATATCGAGCACTTCGTCGGCCTTGAGCTCCTTGTGCTCGCGGTCGGAAATGCCCTTGCACATATAGCGGAGGTGCTCACGCATTTTCGGCGGCAGATTATAGCCGAAGGTCTGCTCAAGCAGGTAACCGATACCGCCCTTGCCGGACTGGGAATTGACGCGGATAACGTCAGCGTCGTAAGTACGTCCGATGTCTTTCGGGTCGATCGGGATGTACGGAACGGTCCATTCGTGCAGCTTGTTCTTCGCTCGGTATTTCATGCCCTTTGCGATAGCGTCCTGATGAGAGCCGGAGAAAGCGGCAAATACAAGTGCGCCGGCATACGGGGCTCGCTCATATACGTGCATACGGGTGCATTTTTCGTATTCCTCAACCAAGTAATTCATGTTTGAAAGGTCGAGCTTCGGGTCTACGCCGTGGGAATACATATTCATCGCCAAGGTGATGATGTCCACGTTTCCTGTCCGCTCTCCGTTGCCGAACAGCGTTCCCTCCACACGGTCAGCCCCCGCAAGAAGCGCGAGCTCCGTATCGGCAACTCCCGTGCCTCTGTCGTTGTGTGGATGGAGCGAGAGCGTCACAAACTCGCGGTATTTAAGATTTTCGCTCATATACTCGACCTGCGAAGCGTATACGTGCGGCAAGCTCATCTCTACCGTTACGGGTAAGTTGATGATAACATTGTTCTCCGCACTCGGCTCAAGCACGTCGAGCACCGCATTGCAGACCTCCAATGCGTATTCGGGCTCTGTTCCGGTAAAGGATTCGGGAGAATATTCAAAACGGAAATTGCCAGTGTATTCGCTTGCAAGCTTCTTGACGAGCTTTGCACCGTCAACCGCGATTTGCTTTATATCTTCTTTGCTCTTTTTGAATACCTGCTCGCGCTGCGCCACGCTCACCGAATTGTAAAAGTGAATGATCGCGCTCGGTGCGCCTTTGCAGGCTTCAAATGTTTTGCGGATAATATGCTCGCGGCACTGAGTAAGAACCTGTACGGTGACATCCTCGGGGATCATATCGTTATCTATAAG
>CAYWTG010000103.1:0-5588 GCA_964461155.1 uncultured Ruminococcus sp. | reverse complement strand
ATTGACGCCAAGGGCAAGCGCACAGCGGTAGATGAACGCAAAATTGAGGTCACTCTCACCCGCTTCGCAGAGCAAATACTCCTCCACGGAGACATCGGTCTTCGCCGCCATCTCGTGCGGTGTAAGTCCGACTATTTCTCGCAGATCGCGAATTCGTCCCGCCATCTCGCGAATTTTGTAATCAAGTCCTGTGATCTGAGCCATAAGATTGTGTTTCCTTTCAAGTAATGCCCTTTGGAACGAAAAAGCACCCGTCCCAAAGCTGATCTTTGAGACGAGTGCATAATATCAATGCTTCCCGCGGTACCACTCAAATTGCAGAAGAAATTCTGCCACTCTCGAGGTCTGTCAACCTCTATGCTCTCACGCGGCAATCACGGAGAGGTTCTACTCGCCGCCACGGCTTTCTTCCTCTCGGCTCAGAAGCTACAAATACTACGCAGGTCACACCGACTCTCACCGACCGTCGGCTCTCTTTGGAAACCTCTGCGAAGCATACTCTTCGTCAACGCCTTTATTTAAGAATTATAGCACAGCTTTGACAAATTGTCAATATTTTTTTGTAATTTTATCGCGATCAGAGCTTATTTCTTTGGATCTTGCCGCTTATCGTCTTGGGAAGCTCGTCGCGGAAGACTACTATTCTCGGATATTTGTAGGGAGCTGTGTGAGTTTTTACGTACTGCTGGATCTCGTGCTTCAACTCCTCGGTGGGTTCTGTTCCCTTTACAAGGACGATGCTCGCCTTGACGACCTGACCGCGAACCTCGTCGGGCTCGGCGGAAACGCCGCATTCGAGTACATACGGAAGCTCCATGATGACACTTTCGATCTCGAAAGGTCCGATACGGTATCCGGAGGACTTGATGACGTCATCGACACGACCGACGTACCAGTAGTATCCGTCCTCGTCGCGCCATGCAGTGTCACCGGTGTGATAATAACCGTCGTGCCAAACCTCGGCGGTCTTCTCTGCATCTCTGTAATATCCGAGGAAGAGTCCACAGGGCGGGCAGTCGGGATCTGCCTTGATGACGA
Organism: uncultured Ruminococcus sp.; assembly: GCA_964461155.1. Classification (GTDB taxonomy): domain Bacteria; phylum Bacillota; class Clostridia; order Oscillospirales; family CAG-272; genus RUG11130. The sequence continues at coordinate 4,550 of CAYWTG010000103.1, read as the reverse complement.
TCTCGCCGGTCTCGCCGTCGGGCACGGAATTTCCGTTTTCGTCTACGATGTCCATATCGTAAAGCGGGCTCGGACGACCCATCGAGCCGAGTTTATGCGGTGCGCCTTTGAGGTTTGCGACGGAAAGCGTAGTCTCGGTCTGACCGAAGCCTTCGATGATCTGGATGCCCGTCGCCTTTTCAAACTGCTTGTATACCTCGGGGTTCAGAGCCTCGCCAGCGGTCGTCATTCGGCGAATGGAGGAAAGGTCGTACTTCGAGATATCTTCCTTTATCATCATGCGGAGCATGGTCGGGGGAGCGCAGAACGTGGTGATGTTGTATTTCGCGAACATCGGAAGTATATCGGATGCCGCAAAGCGGTTGAAATCGTATACAAATACCGCGCCCTCGCAGAGCCACTGGCCGTAGAGCTTGCCCCAAAGAGCTTTACCCCAGCCCGTATCGGATATCGTAAAGTGAAGTCCGTCGGGGTCAACTCCGTGCCAGTACTTCGCTGTGATGTAGTGACCGAGCGGATACTTGTAGGAGTGAGTTGCGATCTTCGGGTAACCGGTCGTGCCGGATGTGAAGAACATGAGCGCGGGCTCATCACCTGCGGGAGTTTCTTCACTTCTGTAGAAGTGCGCACTGTAGAGGCCGTAGTCACTGTCGAAGCTGTGCCAGCCCTCTTTTGTACCACCGACGAGGATCTTCTCGCGGAGTGTGGGGCAAGCGTCGAGAACGGCGTCGACCTGATTTGCGACATCGCCCTTTGCGGTGCAGACGATCGCACTGACGCCTGCGGCATTGAAGCGGTACTCGAGGTCATGCGCCTGGAGCTGATCTGTTGCGGGGATAGCTATCGCGCCGAGCTTGTGGAGCGCAACTATCGAGAACCAGAACTCATAGTGACGGCGAAGCACGAGCATTACGCGGTCGCCCTTCTTGATGCCGAGCGACTTAAAGTAGTTAGCGCACTGGTTTGATGCACGCTTGATATCGTTGAATGTGAAGCGACGCTCGGTCTTGTCCTCTGAGATGTGGATCATGGCAAGCTTGTCGGGCTCACGCTTTGCGATAGCGTCGACAACGTCGAAGCCGAAATTGAAGCGATCGGCGTTCTTGAAGCTGATGTTCTTCAGATATCCGCTCTCTGTCTCCTCACACTCGACGAACTCGTCGGCGATCATGGGACGAGCCGCATTTTCGCTGTGTACGGGAAGAAGCTCATCTGCGTACTGATTTTCGGTATCGGCGTCACCCGGGAGAACGACTGCGACAAAGAGGCAGTCTTCGCCGTCTACGGCGATCATGCCGTGCGGGGTGGAGCTGTTATAGTAGATGCTGTCGCCGGGGCCGAGGTACTCGACATTGTCACCGACGCGAACCTTGAGGTGGCCGCTCATGACGAAGTCAAACTCCTGACCGGAGTGTCTTGCGGTGCGAATGGGCTTGTTTTGGAGGTTCGGGTTATACTCATAGCGCACCCAGTACGGCTCGGCTATCTTTCCACGGAACAGCGGTGCGAGGTTCTGAATGCTGATGCCGCTCTCCTTTGCCGTCTCCTGACCCATACCCTTTCTCGTTACGGTATAGGATTTAAGGTGCGCGCTCTTTCCTTCAAGAAGGTCTGTGATACCGATACCGAATGCAAGCGAACATTTGTGGATGAACGTAAACGGAAAATCCGCCTCTCCCGCCTCGTACTGTCTGTACTCTTCAACGGAAGTCTCGGTCTTCTCTGCCATCTCGGCGTCGGAAAAGCCGCAGATCTCACGCATCTCTCTTATACGGAGTGCCACATCGTGAAGCTTTGTGTTTTCCTGTGTCATTGTTTCCTCCTCTTCGCACGGAGCGAAAATAAAATAAGAATGAGTTTGCTTTGAAAACAGAAAACCCGCCTCAAAGCACTTACTTTGAGACGGGTGTATAACACTCGCGGTACCACTCAAATTGCAGATAAGCTCTGCCACTCATCGGAATCAGTCAATCCCTATGCACTTACGCGGCAATCACGGGGGGCGTCTACTCGATCTCTGATCTTTCGGACCTCCGGCTCGGAAGCGATGGGCACTTCGGTAGTTCATTGTCGGTTCACACCAAACACCGACTCTCTGAAAAGGAGCTGACCGTTGCCGTCTTCGTCACAGCCTTTATTTGTACTGTAGTATACCACTCGACGAGAGTTTTGTCAAGGGCTTTTTTGATTTTTTTCGGGCGTGCACGGCATTTTTTACCGAAATCGAGCGATTTGGGCGCAACACGGCAAATGTCCGAATGCGCGGTGCGAGATTGCCGAATCAGACCAAAGCCTTGAGGCTGTCGGCAATGTCGCACTTCTCCCACGGAGCGTCGATATCCTCACGACCCATGTGGCCGTATGCGGCGGTCTCGCCGTATATCGGGCGGCGGAGGTCGAAGCGATCGATGATAGCGGCGGGGCGCATATCAACAAGGCGGCAAAGTGCCTCGGCGATAGCTTCATCGTCGAGAGATGTCTTTGCTGTACCGAATGTGTCGACCATTACGGAAACAGGGCGAGCGACGCCGATGGCGTATGCAAGCTGAAGCTCGCACTTGTCGGCGAGTCCGGCACTTACGACGTTCTTTGCAAGGTATCTTGCGAGATACGATGCGCTGCGGTCGACCTTTGTCGGGTCCTTACCGGAGAACGCACCGCCGCCGTGACGGGAGTATCCGCCGTAGGTGTCGACGATGATCTTACGGCCGGTAAGTCCGCTGTCGCCCATGGGACCGCCGATGACGAAACGTCCGGTGGGGTTAACGAGAATACGTGTGTCGCTGTCGATGAGCGCGGGATCGACCGTAGGCGTGATGACCTCGCGGATAACGTCCTCACGGATCTGCTCGAGCGAGACCTTATCATCGTGCTGAGACGAAACGACGATCGTGTCGATGCGAACGGGACGGTCGTTATCGTACTCAACTGTGACCTGAGTCTTACCGTCGGCGCGAAGATATGTGAGAGTTCCGTTCTTTCTGACCTCGGTCAGACGCTTTGCAAGCTTATGCGCAAGAGATATCGGGAGCGGCATGAGCTCGGGCGTCTCGTTGCAGGCGTAGCCGAACATAAGACCCTGGTCGCCGGCACCTGTGTCGTAGTTGTCGGTGTCGCTTCCGTCCTTTGCCTCATAAGACTTATCTACGCCGAGAGCGATATCGGGCGACTGCTCGTGGATCGAGCTGAGCACAGCGCAGGTATTTCCGTCAAAGCCGTACTTTGCGCGGTCATAGCCGATATTCACAACTGTATCGCGGACTATCTTCTGATAGTCGACACTTGCCGTGGTCGTGATCTCACCCATGATCACTACGAGTCCCGTAGTGCAGGTAGTCTCGCAAGCAACGCGAGCCATGGGATCCTGTCTCAAAATTTCGTCAAGGATTCGGTCGGATATCTGGTCGCAGATTTTATCGGGATGTCCCTCAGTGACCGATTCTGATGTAAAAAGCTTCTTCATGGTATATCCTCCGTTCAAAAATAATCAAGAAAAAGGCCTCATCCGAGAGAATGAGACCGTTTAAACTCATCTATCGGGAATTAGCACCTTGTCCGCAGGATAGGTTGCCGGGCGTCATCGAGCCAGTCTCTCAGCCTCTCTTGATAAGTGATATTAACTTTATATGTATATTGTATCACAAGTGCCGACAAAAATCAACAGCTTCGCGATATTATTTTTGCTTTAACGAAAATTTCGTCTCACGCGAAGGTAACTTCGCCGTGAAGATAAAAGAAGAAGAATATCAGCGCGACAACGGCAAGGGCAAGCGCAGACAGCGTGACCGCGAGAGTTCTTTTGTCTTTAAGCTGTGCGAGGACGCGAATGCTACCATCCATATGCGAGTTCAAAAAGCCGGCACCTCTGAGTGCTGTGACGAACGGCTTATATAGCAGAAAGACAACCGCCGAATTGAACACAGCTTTCGTGAGATTGAACGGGAGGAGGAGCGTAGGAATCATCGCAGCGACCACTTTGCGTTCGACGTTTGTGTAATACGGGGTGATAAGCAGATTTGCGCCCATCATGACGGCAACCGTCAACGCTGCGGCAGCAGCTACGGCGGAAACAGCCCCGGACATTGAGCGGCGTCGCGAATACAGGAAGCTTGCAGTGCAGACGAAGGTCGTGCTCGAAATAACGTTCATTATCAGACCGTAGACACCGGTTCCGCTGATCGTGGCGAATTCAATGAGCGCGACCGCAAAGGACATCGCAAGTCCCCACGAGGGACCGAATATCATTGACCCGACGGTCATTACGGCGTCCTTGAGGTCGAAGGTCAGAAACGACGCCTTAAAGTGAAAGAGAACACAGCAAACATACGCAAGTGCCGTAAAAACGCCGACAGCCGACATTGTCTTGATGCGGCTTGAGGAAAAGCTTGATTTAGTGCGTGACATAGCATTACTCCTGTAAAATGAAATTACGAGGAGAAACGAAAAAGCCGCCTCGGCAGAAATATACCGATGCGGGGATGCAAATTGGCTTTTTGGCTTCTCTCATCCGGACTTTGACCGTCGGTACGGGAATCACACCCGTTCAGTCC
>CAYWTG010000102.1:0-5621 GCA_964461155.1 uncultured Ruminococcus sp. | reverse complement strand
AACAACTGAAAATCTTTTACCAAAGGAATATACCAATGAAAAAACTAATGCTCGGTAACGAAGCTGTCGCTCGCGGCCTTTACGAAGCGGGCTGTGCATTCGTTTCAAGTTACCCCGGCACTCCGAGTACGGAGATCACCGAGGAAGTCGCAAAGTACAACGAAGTTTATGCCGAATGGGCTCCTAACGAGAAGGTCGCCATGGAGTCCGCATTCGGTGCGTGCCTTGCGGGTCACAGAAGCTTCTGCGGAATGAAGCACGTCGGACTCAACGTCGCCGCAGACCCTCTGTTTACGATATCCTATACCGGAGTTAACGCCGGTATGGTCATCGCCGTTGCGGATGACGCGGGAATGCACAGCTCGCAGAACGAGCAGGACTCCCGTCACTACGCCATGGCGGCGAAGATCCCCATGCTCGAGCCTGCGGATTCCGCTGAGGCTATCGCCTTTACAAAGACCGCATACGAGATTTCCGAACGCTTTGACACGCCCGTGTTTATCAAGATGTGCACGCGCATCTCACATTCGCAGAGCGTTGTCGAGACCGCAGAGCGCGTTGAGACGACAAAGCCTTACGAGAAGAACGGTGCAAAGTACATCATGATGCCCGGAAACGCAAAGCGTCGTCATCCCATCGTCGAGCAGAGAACTCGCGACCTTATCGAGTATGCCGAAAAGGCAGATTTCAACCGCGTTGAAGCGGGAGAGTCAAACGAGATCGGATTTATCGCTTCGTCAAGCTCGTACCAGTACGTCAAAGAGGTGTTCGGCGACAAATACCCCGTAATGAAGCTCGGCATGATCTGGCCGATGCCCGAAAAGTCGATCCGCGATTTTGCCGCATCGGTAGGTCGCCTTATCGTTGTCGAGGAGCTTGACGGCTTCATCGAAGCTCATCTTAACTCCCTCGGCGTTCCCTGCGAGGGCAAGGCACTTTTCTCCTGCATCGACGAGCTCAGCCAGAATAAGGTTGCCGCCGCTCTCGGTGTTGAGACTTACAAGGGACCCGCGCTTGACGTTGAGATCCCCGCGCGTCCTCCCGTAATGTGTGCCGGATGTCCTCACCGCGGACTTTTCTACACGCTCAAGAAGAACAAGCTCACGGTAATGGGCGATATCGGCTGCTACACGCTCGGCGCGGTCGCTCCTCTTGCCGCAATCGACTCCACGATCTGCATGGGCGCGTCGATATCCGGTCTCCACGGATTCAATAAATCAAACGGCGGTGCGACGGACGGTAAGACCGTTGCCGTTATCGGCGATTCCACGTTCATGCATTCCGGAATCACGGGACTTGTGAATATAGCGTACAACGCGTCGAACTCGACGGTAATTATCCTCGACAACTCCATCACGGGTATGACGGGACATCAGCAGAACCCGACAACCGGTAAGAATCTCAAAGGCGACATGGCGGCGAAGATCGATCTCGAGTCGCTCTGCCGCGCAGTCGGCATAAAGAGAGTTCGCGTGGTCGACCCGTATGACCTCTCGCAGTGCGACAGCGTAATTCGCGAGGAGCTCGCAGCTGATGAGCCCTCAGTTATTATCTCGCGCCGCCCCTGCGCACTTCTCAAATACGTCAAGCACTCCGCTCCCGTTGAAGTTGACGCGGACAAGTGCCGCGGATGCAAGAAGTGTATGCAGATCGGTTGCCCCGCTATAAGCATTAAGGACGGACGTGCCGTAATCGATAACACGCTTTGCACAGGTTGCGGAGTGTGCAGTCAGCTTTGCGCATTTGACGCGCTCGGCTTGAATAAGTAAGGAGAAGAAAGATGGAAACCAAAAACATAATGATAGTCGGAGTCGGCGGACAGGGAAGTCTCCTCGCGTCCAAGCTCCTCGGCAGACTTCTTCTCACAAAGGGCTACGATATTAAAGTATCCGAGGTTCACGGAATGAGCCAGCGCGGCGGAAGCGTCGTAACATACGTCCGTTTCGGCGACCGCGTTTACTCCCCGATAATCGATAAAGGCGAGGCGGATTTCGTGATCTCGTTCGAGCTTCTCGAGGCGGCGAGATATACGGAATATCTGAAAAACGGCGCACGCGTCATTACGAATACTCAGAAAATGAATCCGATGCCCGTTATCACAGGCGCGGCAGAGTATCCGTCGGAGCTCGAAGATAAGCTCCGCGTGGCAGGTGTCGAGCTCGACGCGCTCGACGCACTTTCCCTCGCAGAAGAGGCGGGAAGCGCAAAGGCGGTAAACATCGTGCTTCTCGGCAGACTTTCTAAGTATTTCGACTTTACCGACGAGGAATGGAGACACGCCATCGAAGAGAGCGTGCCCGCGAAGTTCCTCGAGCTCAACCTGAAGGCATTTGAACTCGGACGCCATGCCTGAGTATGTAAAGGAGTTTTTCTGATGAAAAAGTACTATCAACCGGAGATCGAAACAGCCTCGCGTGAGCAGATCCGCGAGTGGCAGAACGAGCGTCTCGTTCGCCAGGTAAAGCACGTTTGGGACAGCGTTCCGTACTACAGAGCGAAGATGGAGGAGCGCGGAGTGACTCCCGATGACATAAAGAGCATCGACGATCTTCACCTGCTTCCGTTTATCACAAAGGACGACCTGCGCGAGGCATACCCCTACGGACTTATGGGTAAGCCGCTTCGCGACTGCGTGAGGATCCAGTCGACATCCGGTACAACGGGCAAGCGCGTTGTCGCATTCTACACACAGAAAGATATCGACCTTTGGGAAGACTGCTGTGCGCGTGCGATCGTCGCTGCGGGCGGAAGTGAGGATGACGTGTGCCATGTCAGCTACGGCTACGGCCTTTTCACGGGCGGCCCCGGACTTAACGGCGGCTCGCACAAGGTCGGATGCCTGACGCTTCCCATGTCGTCCGGTAACACCGAGCGTCAGCTCCAGTTCCTCACCGACCTCGGCTCGACCATCATTTGCTGCACACCCTCGTATGCGGCATACCTCGCCGAGTCGATTTACGAGCGCGGACTGCGTGACAAGATCAAGCTCAAAGCCGGTATCTTCGGTGCCGAGGCATGGAGCGAGAACATGAGACGAGATATCGAGCAGAAGCTCGGTATCAAAGCATACGATATTTACGGACTTACCGAGATATCCGGTCCCGGTGTCAGCTTCGAGTGTGAGGAGCAGACAGGTATGCACATCAACGAGGACCACTTCATCGCCGAGATAATCGATCCGAACACCGGCGAGGTGCTTCCCGAGGGCGAAAAGGGTGAGCTTGTCTTCACCTGCCTTACCAAGGAAGCATTCCCCCTGCTTCGTTACCGCACACGTGATATATGCGTGCTCTCGAGCAAAAAGTGCTCGTGCGGACGCACATTTATGAAGATGACAAAGCCTATGGGAAGAAGCGACGATATGCTCATCGTGAAGGGCGTAAACGTATTCCCGTCGCAGATCGAGACTGTGCTCATCGCTCAGGGATATCCCGCAAACTATCAGATAGTCGTCGACCGTCAGAACAACTCCGACTCGCTTGAGGTCATGGTCGAGATGACACCCGAGAACTTCTCGGACTCTCTTGTCAAGATCACCGAGATGGAAAAAGCTCTCGTTGCGGAGCTTAAAGCGATGCTCGGTATTTACGCGAAAGTCAAGCTCGTGGCCCCGAAGACCATCACTCGCAGTGAGGGCAAGGCGGTGCGCGTTATAGACAAGCGCAAGATTTAAGGAGGAAAGACATGAACGTAAATCAGATATCCGTATTTCTTGAAAATCGCACGGGTCAGCTTGCCGAGATCACGCATCTTCTTGCGGATAACGGAATCGACCTGCGCGCGATATCGGTCGCGGAGACTGCGGATTACGGCATACTTCGCCTGATCGCAGACGACGCGGAGCGTGCGGCAAGCATTCTTCTTTCAAACGGAAATATCCTCACTATGACACCCGTCATGGTCGTAGGTGTGTCCGACGAGCCGTCGAGCCTGTCGAGACTCCTCTCGATCATAGCCGATGGTGAGATCGGTATCGAGTATATGTACTCGCTGTTCACGAATCGCAACGGTAAGGCGTACATGGCCTTCCGCGTTTCCGAGGAGGAGCGACTTGCAGAGCTCCTCGAGCAAAACGGAATCATGCCCGTCGATAAGGCGGAGCTCGGACTCAAATAATCGAGATAAAGCGGAAAAAGGGCGGCGCGCGTGCCGCCCTTTTTCCGTATTTGTGAGCCGATATTCACGTGCGACGTTTTGAGAGAGGGAAGTGCATTTGCGCGTGACAATCTGCCCGCAGATAAAATCGAGCCATTCACGCGGAGCTCTCTCGGCAAGAGCTCTCAGTCGATCTCGTCTTCGTATACTTCGCTGACGGAGCTTAGAGCGATATATTCTGCGGGATCGACGTTTTGTCCGCCGACTTTCAGCTCCAAGTGAAGATGACACTCCTCCTCGCACTCGATGAGCGCACTCTCGCCGACCGCGCCGATCACATCTCCCGCCGAAAGCGTGCATCCCTCGACTATCCCCTCGGCAAGCTCCGGCGACAGATTGCGATACACCGATTCAACATCTCCGCCGTGCTCCACCGTGACCGACATTCCCATCATCGGATCATTTTCGATTTTCTTTATCACGCCGTCGGCACAGCAGCTCACGCTCTCACCGACGCTTGCCGAAATGTCGATACCGCAGTGCGTTCTGTAGTCGTTCATCGTTAGCGAATACACCGGCGCGGTCAAACTGCAAGGCGAGATTACAGCACCCGAAACGGGGGTGATAAATACAATGTTTTCGATCGAGATCGATGCTTCTTCGCTTTTCGTGTCGACGCTTTCGCTCTCGGGTGCTGTCGTTTCGGCAGCCGTTCCCGTCAGCTTTTCTATCATGGATTCAAGCGGCAGACGGTTTTCTTTCGTACTTGTCACGCTCTCGCTTTCGACCTCTTTGGAGGCACGGCGCGACGCCGAGCTTGCTCCTGCAATAAGGATCGACGAGGCGATGAGCAGAAGCGCGAGAGCGGCTGTCAGAGGCTTATTCGGCTTTCTTTCCTTTTTCATTGCGGATTTCCTTTCGATTTTCATTTTCGTTTGTGTTTTCAAATCTATTTTTGCCCGAATGCTTCGTATTATACAGCTTTGATATTAAGTTTAGCGTCAAAAGGAGAAAAAAAGCGAGCGGAAAATTCCCGAATTCGGTTTACAAATCGGCGACTTTGTAGTATACTATATGTTAGAGCATTGTTTCGATTCAGATTCGGCCGTGACCGGGAAGAAAAGGATCACGTCATGCAAAGAGAGCGCGCATTTTGCTGAGAGCGACGCCTTGACGTACCCGACTGTGCACCCGCGAGCCATTCCGTGTGCTCGGACGTTCGCCGCGTTAAGGCATAAAGCTACAAACAAGAGTGGAACCGCGGACGCCGCCTCTTATCAAAGGGGGAGCGTTCTTTATTTTTCGCTTTCGCAAAGGAGCTTGTTATGAAAAAAGTCAGTATTACAATAAAAAAGCCCATACATCGAATGCCGGAGGGTCATAAAGCGTGCCATGCTCAAAAGAATCGTACATTTATGACCGAGCTTCGCGAAGATGTTGACGCCATATGCCAGCGCGACCCCGCCGCAAAAAGCCGTTTTGAGGTCATAACGCTGTACTCGGGTCTTCATGCGCTTCTCATATAC